>JAEOTC010000120.1 GCA_016840035.1 Candidatus Hodarchaeota archaeon
AACCCTGTAAAGTTAACAGAAGAACTCCTTTCTAACACTCCTGCAATATCTAGAATTTTATTATCTTGTTGAACACCTGTCCGATGATAACCCTGATCTACCTCTATCCAGACGTTGATTGGATTGGAAATTCTTTCAATTAAAGTTGAGGCAGTCTCAGATGATTCGATTAAAACACCTAATGTACAGTGCTTTGCGAGGGTGTTAATTTCTTCTAATTGACGAATATTTACAGGAAAAGCAATTGTTATATCTTCCCATCCCGCATTACTAAAATATTGAGCCATATCAACCGATGAAACAGTAATACTAGACACCCCATACTCTTTAAACCAATTACCAATTGTTTGAGATTGATGAGTTTTAAAATGAGGACGAAATCGAACATTACTCTTATTAGCTTTATTTACGAACTTCTTGATGTTTTGACGTACTTTGTTTTCATTAATAATTAACGTAGGTTTGCTTATTTCCATAGTATCGTGTTCCTCAGAGTAAAGATCTTATTTAGTTGAATATATATCTTCCCAAATAAATAATTATGGATCATTCCGTCTTTATCAAGAGATTTTTCATCCTTACGAGCTTATCTAACCAGAATTGCACAGGGAATAAAAAATAAGAGAAGGAATCAAATCTTCATAAAAATACAAAACAACTGTTATTCTATGTAGGATCACAGATTACTAGATTTTAACCTGAAGGTTGCCTATATGACATTAAAAGAAGACTATGATTTATTATTGGAAAAAAGTAAAAAAGCAATCATCTATCAAATGATTCAAGCACAGCTTGGATGGGATTTTGAAACTTACATGCCCAGTAAAGGTGGTCAACAACGCTCAATGCAATTTGCTACACTTGCAAAAGATGTTCATAAGCTATTAACTGACCCTGAAATAGGAGAATTACTTGATCGGATAAAGTCTGACCCTGAATATACTTCGCTCTCGGAAACTCAGCAGCGAAATCTGTACCTTATCAATCGGGACTATGAGAGGCAGACTAAAATTCCGTCTGAATTAGTTGAAAAGATTGCAAAACACCAAGTAATTGCTATAGAGACTTGGAAAAAGGCTAAAGCAGCAAAAGATTATGAAATGTTCAAACCAGAATTAAAAAAAGCTTTAGATTTACAGAAAAAGCGTGCACATTATCTTAATCCTGATAAACATCCCTATGATGTATTACTTGACATTTATGAACCAAATATGACCTCAGCTATGATCACTGTTCTATTTAACCAACTTAAGGAAGGACTTGTTCCTCTGATTAAGAAGATACAATCAGCATCCAATCAACCAGATACTTCATTTCTAACTAGAACGTGCTCTATCCCTATTCAAGAGAAATTAGCTACAGACCTGTCTAATGTGGTTCATTATGATCTCGATCGAGGACGTATCGATACAACTGAACATCCGTTTACAACTGGTTATTACCAAGACGTACGAATAACTACCCATTACTATGAGAACGAATTTGATAATTCTCTCTTTTCTACGATGCATGAAGCGGGACATGCGATTTATGAACAAAACCTTGATGAAGAGTTTATTTATCAGCCCCTTGGCCAAGCTGCTTCACTGGGTCTACACGAATCTCAATCACGTTTCTTTGAAAACATAATTGGACGCAGTTCGGAATTTTGGGAATTTTATATGCCAAAATTCAAAGAAATAACAGGTGAAATTTTTGCTGATATCGACAATAAAACTTTCCTACACGCAATCAATCATGTTAAACCATCAAAAATACGAGTTACCGCCGATGAAGTAACTTATTCTTTGCATGTAATTATCAGGTTTGAAATCGAGCGAGATCTTAGTGAAGGTAAGATAACTGTCGATGAGCTACCTAAAATCTGGAATCAGAAGTACAAAGAATATTTAGGAGTAGATATTGAGGATGACAGTGAAGGAGTTATGCAGGACACACACTGGGCTGCTGGGTTATTTGGTTATTTCCCTACATATGCACTTGGTAATATATATAATGCACATATTTTACATGTTATTCGTAAGGAAATGCCAAACTATGACAACTTAGTTCGTAATGGCGATATAAAACCCATTCTTGCCTGGTTGACCAAGAATGTTCACAAACCAGCTAGTCTATACGATCCTGCTGATCTCATGCAACGAATTACCGGTGAACCAGTTAACACACAGTACTTTATCGATTATTGTACTCAAAAATATTCGCAACTCTACGGATTTTGACTATAATACTGGTTACTCAAGATTCCGAATTTCTTGAATTAAATCAGAAACCTCCTGAGATTTTTGATTGAGGAGATCAATGATCTTCTCTCTTTCATCTTCAGGAATTTCTTTTTCTTCAATAATATGAAAAGCACTTACCATGACTTGCAGAATGTTCCCCAGGTCGTGGCTATACTTATCTTTAAGTTGGAAATTGTATAAATTCGACCTTGTATTTTCTAAATGGATTAACAGAACAACTGTTAAGACGATAACAGCAATCGAAAAAGAATTATTTATTCCTACTAGAACTTCATTTTCCAATTCTACAGATGAAAGTCCAAGATTTATTCCTTGTATAGATATATAAATATACACCAAAAATTGAAGGATTGCGGTGCCAATTATAGCGTAAAACCATTTGATACTCTCCCCAGCATGAATCTTAAAACTAGTCCTCTCAATAATACCAATGAAATATAATCCTCCTACCGTAATGAAGCTTAGAAAGATACAAAAGTTAACAGCAATCTCAATACCAAAGATTATAAGAACAGGAAATGGTATGATTAGAAGAGCTAATGTAATTACGAAAATGATTCTCGCTGGAACGTATCGAAAGTAAACTATGATACATATCGCAATTATGAATGACCCTACTAATGTACAGACTGCAAACATAAAATCTAATATTTCAGTCAACGCAGTATCAGAAATATTTTGAGCACTGATTTGTAAAATGCTTGCTAGAGTCCAGATACTCCATCCTGCAACCTGACCTTGAAAACGTTTATTTTTTCTTGAAAGGAGGTAGTCTATTCCAACACCAAGACCAATCAAGCGAATGAAAGTTAATGCCACCTCACTAAAGAAGAGAACATAATTCATTGGGATTCAAACTGATAAAAAGAAATTCAAGTATATTAATCTAGGTTTTTCCAGATTCCAATTTAGTGTATAGCTTTGATTCTCAAAAAGCGTCTCAAAAAGTCCCCTTTACTTTCTTGATACATCACATCTGATCCAATTCAGTCTGCCAATAATTCCAATTGGCAATAAAAGGAGAATATTTCAGCTTAAATTGTCAGTAAAGGAAGGGAAAAAGTCGTTTGGATGTTTTCGTGTAGTTTAGGTATTCTTCCCCGAATTCTTCTACCATCATCTTTTCTTCCTGCACTAATCTCACATAAAGGACGAAGAAGATATATAAAAAGCCAATACTCCCAAAAAAGAGACAACGAAAAACAAAGATTGCTCCAAAACTACCAATTATTCCACCAGCGTAAATTGGATGACGGATATACTTGTAAATCCCTTTCTTCATTAATTGATGGCCATCTTCAATTACTAATATACCGCTACCAAATTTTCCAATTTGCCATCTTCCAACAATGGTGAAAATACCTCCAGTTATTTGAAGAAGAAATCCTAGTAATGCTACAGGAAGGGAATCCCAGAGTGGAAGGTATTCAGAAATAAAAAGCTGGTTTTCATGAAACGATAAGGCTAATATGACTGGAGACAAAATAAAGGAAATAAATAATAGCCCAGTATACTTATCTAATCCCACCTCCCGTTCTTTTTCTGAAAAGGGCCGAATAATTACATCTATAAGACCAATTGTAAAAATGATCCCTACACCTATCATATCTAGAGAATCATGATATATCTTAGGTGCAACTAATAGGAAAGTTATGTTATAGAGGAGTACATACCAAAAGAAAAAGAAGAGAACTTTTCTGAACATTTCGATTGGTTTCATTTTTGTTGAAATTCCTTTCGCTAGCAAAAGTATTTTCTTCAATCTTGGTCTTTATTTAATACTTCTTCAGTAATAATTGAGAACGGTCCTTTAACTTCACGTTGATAAGCTAAGAACTTAATCCAATCATCGAAGAAAGCTCTTTGAATTACTCCCTCAAGAAAACCTATACGCTCTTCTCCATATCCTTGTTGGATCAAGTAATCTAGAAATTCTATAAAGATCTCATTAAATTCAAGAGAGACACTGCCATACATAATGAATCCTCCTTCATAGAGAAGTAAGAATTTTGAGATTAATCAGTATTTCCATTATTAATTTTTAAATTCATCTAAACTGGATACTCCATTGTCTAAAGGTTATTTCAGTTTAATAGGTCAAGAGATTAGAATAGCTTTAAAAATTCTATAACTGTAATGAAAGAGACAAGAATTTTGAAAAATACTTACAGTTAATAAAAGGAATTAGACTAATGACTAAAACTTGGAGTTTTAACAGTTATAAGGGTGGTACTGGAAAGACAAACACTAGTTTAAACTGCGCCGTGCAACTTACACGCTTAGGTAACAATGTGTGCCTATTGGATTTTGATTTTTTGGGTCCCGCTCTTTTTGCAGTCTTCGGTACCAGAGAAGGAACTTATCTCAATGATGCTTTTTACGAAAATGCGCCCCTAGATGATGTTCTTTTTGAATATAAAAATCCGAGATTGAACGAAAATGGCGGGAACTTACTCGTTGGACTCGCAGATCCTAAACCGGAAATAATTTCAAAAGCGTCAACATATTCAGAAGATGAACACCGAGAAGCATTTAGTATCATGTTAGAATTTCAAGAAATATTAGAGGATGAATTTGCGGTTGATTACATTATAATTGATACTGGACCAGGGATTCGTAGAGACGTAGCAAATGCGCTACTTATTTCTGATGCAATCGCATTAGTTCTTAAACCGACTAAAGCAGATCTTGAAGGTACAAAGTTGGTGGTAAATCACATGATGAAAGGAATTGCGCAAGACAAATTTCTTGGATTAATCATGAACCGTTCATTAGATCGAAGTTGGCAGGATCATGCGACGCTTGAGTCTGCGGATCATGAGTATAATACGATTACTCAAGGGTTACATTCTTTTGCAAAAGAGAATGAAGTATTTATCCTTGCAGATATCCCTTGTTATTGTGATATTGCTAGATCTCAATCAGATAAAATTGTAATCTTAGAATATCCAGATCATCCGTTTAGTCAGGAGATTAGCAACCTGGCTTCGAATGTAAAAATGAAATCAGAGAGTGAATAAGGATGTCTACTCCAATTAAGCTTCCTGTATATTCGTTCTTTTCCTTAACGAATATTGTTGAAAAGACAATTATTGTTTCCAATATTGCAAAGAGCTTCAGTCGAAAAGGATATCGAACGCTCCTAATTGATCTAGATTTTGACGTACCAATGATCTATACCACTTTACAAAGTTCAAGTAAACTTTCCAGCGAGAAAAATTTATTTACTAATGAATGGTTGTTAGATTCAGATTTTAACCTTAGTGAAGTAATCTCACAGTTACAGATGCTTCCTGTTGATGAAACAGGTTCACCAAAATTATTGATATCCCCTTGTAGTAATTCAAATGTAGCAATTCAACAATGGCAAACCAAGAAAGAAAAAGAAATCAATAAATTGTTTCGTAGATTGAATAAATTTATTCGACAGTTAAAGACCGAGAAATCTCTTGATGTGGTAATTATTAACTTACCAAATTCCTTATCACGCGCTTCTTTTCCTATTATGAGTTCATCCTTTAGTTATGCCATTACCGATCATGATCTGGTGTCAAACTCATTATTAAAAGCCAATCTTGAAGCTATCGCTGGTATCCACCCGCTACTTAAATTCAGTGGGGTAATTGTAGATAAATTTGCCTATGAATATCCTGAAAAAGATAGAGAAGAGATTGAAAAACTTGAGGACATTTTGGAAATCCCTGTACTGACAACACTTCCATCATTACGGACAGAAAAATACTTAGCGCCTGAAACCTTGATTAATTGGACAACATATGACCAACCTGCTACTCAAAGTCTATTCACTAAACTTGTTCAAGATTTAGAGAAATTTGCTGAAAATCCACGCAAGGTACGGAAGAAATCCAAATCGAGAATATACTCACTTTTTGCCGTTTCAGATTCAGGTCTTCCTCTACTAACTCGTTACTTCTTACCTCAAGAGGAAACTGATGATATCTTAGCTAGTGCAGGATTATCGTCATTAATAAGCGGTGTAACATCTATGATCAGTGAAATCGTTGACAAACGAGATCAAACCAAGCTGATCGAACTGAAGAAAGTCATTTTGATTATTGAGGAGATGAGAGGATTTAAATTCATTTTACTTGTCTCCAAGTATGATGAGAAATACCGAGAGACACTAAGAGCTTTTGGAAGAGGGTTATTAAATAAATATCAAGATGAAATTCACGAATTTCTAACCATTAGCAAAGCCCCTTCTTTTAAAGATGTTGACGCATTCTTAACACAATATTTTAACTAAAAAGGTGATATTATTGGATATTATTCAAGTATTTGTTCATTTTATTGTTTTACTATTCCTAGGGGGGATTTTCTTCTATTTCGGAACATTTTTAGCTGAGAAGTTTTTCTCATTAGAAAGTATCAAATCCAATCTTAACATTATAATTGCCCTTCTTTTTATACTCTCGTTGGCTGATTTCCTTATTGGCGCAATTTTTACATTTCCAAGTTCTTCATCCAACGATTTGTTAATACTAGTTGGAAGTTTACTCATTTCTATTGGGATAATCCCAATTTTGTTTGCTCTTCGTTCTGTTTATCCGTTTGATATTGCGAAGAGACCACAAATCAAATCAATATTATCCATTACATTATCTCTTGTTATATTTTCACAAATTATTGTGAGTATAACTTATGTCTATGAAATTTTAGCCTTAGTTGGTGACGTCCGGATCTTAATTGGTTTTAATCAGATTTTTAGTCCCTCATCAACAATTCTCTTACCTGATCTAGCACAAGATAATCCAAATTATGTTATTTTGTTATTAATATTCTTCATGAGAACCATGTTAATATTAGTTCATCATTTCGCTATAGTACTAGGTTTCCTGGGGGCATTGATGATTTTCAATGAATGGGGAGTAGCAATGAGGGATCCCATTATTGGATTCTTTAAACTATTCAGTTATGGCTATATTCTTCAGGGAATTGGGCAGGTAGTTGTTGGGTTTCTATTAGCTCTATATTCGTTCACAGGAGTTTTTAACTCATTTCTTATCGATATAGAATTTCTAGGTGGTTCAATAGCGATTGCTGGAACAATTATCTACTATATTGCGTTTGCGATAGCAAGCTTAAATCTATTGAGAAATATAGAACATTTAGTTTTTCCACAAAGACTAATTGATCTCCTTAAAATTACTAGTATTGCTATTCCCACCATTTATAGCATATTATACGCTCTTACACTAATTGGAAGTATTTTGGCACGCATTGTCTCATCAGATATTTACTCATTTGTTGACACTATGACAGAATTGACTCATCTTACGGATTTTGTTGGCGTTTGGCTTGTTCCTCTTGCTGCAGGATTATTTTTCCTTGCTGCATATCTTAGATCCAAAGAAAAACCTCATGTTACCTTTTCTTCATTTCTTTTACTTGGATTCTTTTCTATTCTTATGCTCTTTTACTCCGGTAATAATACATTGACACTTATTAGTTGGAATGGATTAACACATGGTCAACTTGGAATAATTGGCATTTTATTCTTAATGTACTCTTTATCACGAGTAGCGGAACATGCAAGTCGTCATCGTCAGGTTATAACAAAAATCCGAGAGAATCCTGAAGACTTCATGTTTCTTGCAGAGCTAGGAAAATCGGAACGGAAAATTCAAGCATGGCAAAAGATTGACGCAATGTCAAAAGAAGGCATAATTAAACCTTTAACTCCTGTACCTGAAAAAGAGGACGAAACAAAACTAGCAGCTGAAGTGAACTCGTATATGGTTGAGCTAGAGATGATCAGAAAACGACGTGCTGCGAAAAGAGCACAAGCACAATCAATTTGAGTAGATTTAATTGACAGAATAGGTGAATTGGGTGTTTAATCCTTGGCAAAAAAAGATTCATTCCTCCTTTGGAAATAAGAAGAAATTACTTTTCACCGTGATAATCTTTACTATAGTAGTCTCATCACCGTTAATGTTTCTAAATCTTGAAATTTTTAAAAAAAAATTAGAAACCAGAGATACTGTCATAGTCAATCGACTTGAAGATACAATTAAGCACCCTGATATTGTTTCTCCTGTTTCTATTAATGAAACTTCTTCAATACCCCTTTCAAATAATCAAATACCAGATAAAAACATTTCTAGTATTGAACTTTCAGACAATATTTATGTAAATACCCCTACTTCATGGTTAGATATCGCTAGGAATTCTACACGTTCTAGGATCAGTCAAGATAATGGTAGTTTACAAGTAAATGTTCAAGTAGGGTCAAATATTATTCAAGAAGCTCCAATTGAGCTTATTAATTCTACGGGGCATGTCATTGATTCTGGGATTACTGATCCATTCGGAAATTATACATTTGATATAGTACCCATAGGAAATTATTCTGTGGTCGTCCAACAGGTTACAAACATTACTAAAAGTGTAGAGATCATTGAATCTGTTACTTCAATGGTTACTGCAAATTTTGGTCGAATAAGAATAACAACAGAAGATGATCTTGGGAATCCAGTTGACGCAACAGTTGAGATCAGAAATTCTAATGAAGGAACGGTTGAAGCTATCGGATTATCTAGTGGATCCTTAGGGAACGTAACCTATATTGTTGGCCCTCGTTCGTATGATATTATCGCATTCTACGGATATGGACAATCTAAACCTTCAGTAATAGTTGAAGAGGGTTTATTAGCTAATGCTCACTTCGTTTTCGGATCGATTCAGGGGAAATTTGGTAGTATCGAAGTTCATTCGTTAGGATTCTTTGATATGCCTCTTACTACAAGTGTTATAATTAAAAATTATACAAATGGTTTAAATGTGGCTTCTGGGGCTACTTATGCAACAACAGGGAAGCGTAGTTGGCTTCTTGCTCCAGATATTTACAGAGTTGAAATAAGAGAATCTAATCTAGTTATAAATGAAAGTATTGTAGTAACAGAAAATGTCCAGACAAATATTTCTGTTGAATGGGGTGTTTTAATCGTTTACCAAGATAATACCACTAATTCTTATGTTGAAGTCTATGATGATACGAATTCAGTATTAATATCGTATGCTTGGATTGCGGGGAATACACAACTAGTAACATTCACTCTTGAACAGGGGAACTATTCTATTCATTACTCTGGACAAATTCATCCCGTTACGATTATTAAAGGAAATAGAACTCTTATCAATCAGCAGATAAACACATCACCCACGCGACTTTCTGTAACAGCCTCACACGAGAGAATTAATGCAGATGAACAGACGAATATTACAGTTACTCTATCTGATGTAAATTTTGATTATAAAAATATACAGTTTTCATGGATTCCAAATGTAGGCTCTGTAACAGGTATTGATCAACAAAACAGCTTTATACAAGAAAATGAATATGGCTCTACTATTTCTTATACTGCACCAAGCTCACTACAAACAATGTATATTGATATAACAGTTTCTGATGCCTATGATGGAAATTTTTCGTACAGGATCTATGTTTCAAACCGTCAAGGGACAGTATATGTGAATAGTACCGAATTAGGAGGAATCGGGAAACAAAGTACATACATTGAACTGGTTCGAGCAAATACAGGTGTAATTGCTGGTTCATGGTCGAATTCTACAGGTTGGGTAACCTTCTCAAACTACTGGGAGGATGAATACTTTCTCCGGGCTTATGAGGACAATACTCAGACTTCACTTATTTTTCATCTAGATCCAGACCAGAATTATTCCTATAACTTTATGTGGGGATTATTGAAGATAAATTCTACTGGTTTAAATGGTCAGTTAATTGATTCGTCAATCTATGTTTATAATCAAACAACAGATGAACACTATCGTACACTTACTACCTCAACATCAGATAACGGATATGCAGTGTTTTTTCTAAAGAAAGGGTCATACAAGGTTCGTGCACACGAAAATAATGATATTTGGTTGCATAATCTTACAGTTTTAAATCATCTTGAAACGTTTTACGAATTTAAGTTTAGTGTGTTTGCTATTTACTACTTAGATGAGAATGGACTTCCTAAATCTACTTATGCTGAGGTGATTAATAGAACAACAGGAATTATGAGCTGTTATGGATACACCACCCCAGCTGGTCTACTAATATTGATAGTTGCACCTTATGATAATTACTCAATATCTGTTTATCATAACTCCTCATTCTCTTATCTTTATGAGCTCCTATCAATCTCTCCCAATGAAGGTCAAAATATTGGCCAATTTGTAAATCATAAACCAATTATCACTGGTTATTCAGCAAGTCCATCTATTGTTTCCCCCACAAACTCAACAATAATAATTGTTACTGCAGAAGATCCAGATCCGTTAGATATCCTTACTTTTGTATATTTACCTTCAATGGGGTCCATAGTAGGATCTGGAAACAATGTTACATATCAAGCTCCAGCTATCGATGGATTTTACTATTTAAATATCTCTGTAGTCGATCCACATGGGGAATATGATAATATCACAAGATCTTTATCAGCAAGAACGGCAATAGTCAGTGTAAACATCACTGATTTTGAAGATATTCCTTTAACTGGACACTATCTTGAATTAATTGATTGGTCTACTGGTGGAATTAGATCTGGATGGTCAAATTTAAGCGGATATGTAGTTTTTTCAGATGTACCAGAGTCTTTCTATTACTTAAAAGCTTATGCAGATAATATTATGCTTTCTGAAGTGTTTATTTCGGGTAATGCACATTATGATTATGCTTTTAAATTTGGGACTCTATTTGTTAACTCTACAGGAGGAAATCATGACCTTATTGTCACAGAAGTCGCTATTATACCCACAGGAACTAGTACTATAGAACGTACAAAAAATACAGTTATAACAGGTAATGGACAGGTGAGATATAATCTTAGACCAGATTTTTATGATATTCGTGGTAGGGAGAGTAATTATCTGTATTTTCAAGATATTGAGATTAACGATGATTTAAATGTTAATTTAACCTTTAAATGGGCTGAATTCAACATTACAACTCGTACAGCACAAAATATGCCACTTAGTTCATATTGGGAATTATATAACCGATCTACAAGTACACTAATTACTTATGGATGGGCACCGATAACCACAGGCCAGGTAACAACTTATGCTTCTCCTGGAACGGATTATCAAATCAGAATTTATGAAAATAATATGATTTCCATTGATACAATTGGTATTGAAAATGAAGTTACGCATGTAGAAGGAAAATTTGGTATCTTAAGAGTATCACAGAGCGATAAAGATGGCAATCCTTTTTCTGTTTCGATTACTGTACGAAATTCTACAACCGACACAAACATCGTATCGCAAGGTACTGGAGTAGATGGTGTTTGTTATTTTTTGCTTAAAGAAGGCATATATAAGGTTTTCAACACCACAATAGTAATATCAAACGTTTCTGTGAACAAATTAAAAATTACTCGACTAGAATTTGGTTTTCCTATAAATAATGATCCTTCCATTATTTCTGTTACATCTTCTCCGACGAGAATTGGTCCAAGCAGCTCCACTTTCATTTTAATTCAGGTGACAGATATTGACTTTGACTATGATTTCATGGATACTGACATAATTACTTCCGTTGGTACTCTTGGTGAACCTGAAATTGGATGGATCCAGAAAGATTTGTGGTTCTATAGGATAGAATACTTTTCTCCAAGTTCGAGTGAGATTTATAAGCTTAACATTACTATAACGGATGGAAGAGGGGGAACTGATCATTTCATGTTAATAGTGAGTGATAGAACAGGAACTTTTCAAATTGAATCTCAGGGTAACGCATTTAGAGGATTAATCACCTCTATATATATTTATCGTGACTCTACTGGAGAACTTATTTATTCAGGAAATACTGATGGAACAGGAACATTAACACGTGTGTTAGTAGAAGATTACTATAATATCCGAGCACGAATGAACAATGATTATTGGGTAATGAATACATGGCTGAGAGGGGGAGATATTATTGATATAAACATTCTTTGGGGAGAATTAACCGTTTATAGTACT
The DNA here is from genome assembly GCA_016840035.1 of Candidatus Hodarchaeota archaeon. Lineage (GTDB taxonomy): Archaea > Asgardarchaeota > Heimdallarchaeia > Hodarchaeales > Hodarchaeaceae > Hodarchaeum. The sequence continues at coordinate 12,246 of JAEOTC010000120.1, forward strand.
GGAATTGGAGGAGAACCAATACAGGGGACATATGTTGAAGTATATGACCAGATTACAGGTGTTCTTTATTCGTATGCGTGGACGGATGTAGCGGGGAAGGTTCACTTCATATTAGCGCCTGGACTATATAGGATTATATTAACAGAATCCACTAGTATTATTTTTGAAAACCTCCTGATTATTGGGGGTGCAACACTCGCTCTTGGATCAGAAATTCCCTCTGTAAATCATCCTGCAGATTTGATGTATCCAGAAAATTCGGTGGGAAATACTATTACCTGGATACTTATAGATACAAATCCAGCTTTTTATTATGTATCACTAGATGGCACAACCTTTCTTGTAAATGTCACTACATGGCTGAACGATACAGAAGTTATCGTTTCCATTGATAACCTACCATTAGGTGAACATTACGTGGTTTTATTTGCCAATGATACATCTGGATATGAACAATATGACATTGTATTGATTCAAGTAACTCCTGCTATCAATGCACCAATAATCTTGAGTCCTATCAACGATGATTACATTAGACCTTCCATTCCAATTGTGGTTGAAAATACTACCATAATTGAAGAATCATGGTATCAATTCTTTATAGATAGCTCTTGGTCCACAAATACATCATTAAATTGGAATGGTAGTTACTGGGAGGCTGACTTAGGCTGGAATGCGGGAAATTATATTCTACGGGTCTTCTTCAAGGATTCATATGGATTTGAACGATATTCTGAAGTTCGATTTAATATAGAACCACTCTTACTTAGTTTATTCTTCCCATTAAATAATTCAGTAATTCAATCCAGTTCATTGATTTTAGTTGAATGGACGGGTGCAGCTTCACTAGATTACAATTGGGATGATGAGGGCAATATATCTTATGTCCTAGATGATTCGGGAGAGTTTAGGCCACTTCCATCCTTATCGGAAGGATCTCATCGATTAAATGTTTACATTCATGATGTGGCTGGGAATTCGCTTCAACAGATCTACTTCTTTACCATAGATGACACCCCACCCAGTATTGAATCATATGATGATCTAGAAGATGGTTCAGAAGTGGGTGCAGGAACAACTATACCGTTTTCTATTGCAGACTTACATTTTGAAGAATTTACATATTATTGGAATAATAGTGAAGAAAGTACAGATCCTGTTACATCTGATGTTCCATGGGTAACAGTTCCCACTGGAATTGGCACGTGGACTCTAAATATGTATGCAACCGATGAAGCTGGAAACTTTCAAGAGGAAACGCTCACAGTTGTCGTATTAAATTCTGTTTCCTTAATACTGTTGTATCCTAATGGTGGAGAAATTGTAGGTGGGTATGTAACCATTCAATGGTCTAGTCCTGATGCTTTAACGGTCGATGTGTTTTATTCCCCTGATGCAGGTTATTCTTGGGTGAAGCTTATAGGAGATATAACTACCGATTTCTACATTTGGGATACAGCTCAAGAACCATTAAACGGATCATCCTTTTTGGTACGTATTGTGAGTAAAACAACAGGAAAACCTGGTGAGGTACGTTCTGAGAGCGTTTTTACAATACTTAACATTGTAACTAGAGATTTACCAATAGGATTATCCGAAATCGATATTCCCGACATCAATGTTTCTATCACTGTATCGAGTGCAACCAATGTAACAATACAACGAGTGACAGAAGTTACCCCAATTATGGATCCAAATGCTAGCGGTTTAATTCCTTTCGGATTATATGTTGATATTGTACTTGGAGACCTTGAAGCATTAGAGATTCTAATAGTAACTTTCAATGTTAGTTATCTTCGGGATGCGTTGGCTGCTCAAAATATGACCATCTTTGATCTCGAGGTATTCTTCTATAATGAATCCTCTCACTTTTGGGAACCTGCAGATGATACTGACTATAACGACACTCTATCTATTGTTATCGGTACTTTTAACCACACTACAACGATTGGAGCACTTGGACGGGCAGAAAGACCCTCGATAGCTGAAGGGGAATTTCCATTCTTTTTCATCCTTCTTATTGTACTTATCCTTGGAGGAGCTGCAGGTGGTGCTTTACTAATATATGATCATCAACAACATGCGTTATCTGGAACTACATCAATTCTTTCGCAGATTCAGACTGCTCTTGGGGATATCTATACAAATATTCAGAAGAAAATCGAAGGGGATGGATAAGATCCCCATTCTATTTATCTTGGTTTTTCATGTGTATTGAGTTTGGACGGATTTATAAATCTCCATTCAAAGCTATTTTCGATTTCATTTTTGGGTACAACACAGCTCTTCAAAATAGGAATGAGAAATCATGAAACTGGACCAATACGTTCAAAAGCTCTTAGTAATGATAATACTGTTGATTCTTTCCACTCAAATCTCCGTAAATTTAAACTTACACTTAAATAATCATCATTTCCAATCTGAATCTGATTATAGAACAAATAATTTCCTAAGAAATTTAGATACTTTGAGAGAGGATAATAAGCGAGGAGTTAATACCGAGATTAAAACTGGATTCAACTACAACAACCAAGTTATGTACTCAACAAGTGATTTTATTGGCCCACCCAATCAAACAGGAAATGAACTCATAGAAAGTATATCAATAACTTCTGATAATGAATTTAAAGCTGTAGCTAGTGCAATGGGGTGGAAGGGAACGGGAAATCCATATGATCCCATTATTATAGAAAACTACAATTTTTCATTAAATTCTCCTTCTACGAGACTCTTGATGCAGGATACGTCAATAGAGTTCATAATTCGAAACTGTGTGTTTGAAAATGCGGCCAATCTTACTACATTCTATAATGTCTCGAATGGAATTTTGAGAGGAAACATATTTCAGAACGCAACATCATACGGGCTTTTTTTGGATGAGTTTGGGTTAGATAATAGAATAGTTCATAATATTTTTGAAAATAATGCTACTGGAGGTATCAATGCCTTTAACGATAATGATACGAACGAATTTTATTACAATTGGTGGGATATCCATAGTGGTGGATCAGCTGGTGGTATTTTTTACTCTGGATATTCTGTTCCTGGATATGGGGCCTCACTTGAGCAGGGTTCTAGAGTCTATAAACAATACTGGAATGTTGACGAAATGATTCTGATGAGTAATGCTCAATTAGATTGGAATATGTTCAACAAAGGATTTCTAGGGAATGGAACAGAGGAAAATCCCTACAGAATCCAATATGTCAATTTTTCCTTTGCCATGGAAACCCCTCTTATTGATATTTCAAATGTAGATAAATACCTCGTGCTTGAAGATTGTTATTTTGATGCAAATTATATGGTTACAGCAATTAACATGAACAGTGCTTCGAATATTGAGATTAAAAACTGTACGATACTTAAAGGTGCCCCTGGTATTAATGCAGATTCAGTAAGTAACTTCTTTATTTTAGACTGTAGTATTAATGAGTCAGGCACTCATGGATTTTATGGCACCAATATCAACGACTTGTTCATGATAGATTGTAGTATTACTGACTCAGGTTCTGATGGATTTTATGGTTCTAATATTAATGACTCGATAATCGATTCACTCAGTATCTACAAAACACAAAGTCAAGGCTTATTTTTTAGGTATAGCAATAATGTGTCAGTAAGAAATTCTCAAATGGAAAATATTACGTACACTGGATTATTTTTTCAATACAGTTCCGATATCATTGTTAATAACTGCATTGTCCAAAACTGTCTTGCTGTTAACAGTCGAGGTATTCGATGTGATAATGTTGACGAAATTAGGATTAATAATACTGAGGTACATAACATCTCTGGATATGCAGTTTACCTGTACTATACATCAAATAGCACAATTAACAACAGTGAGATTAGTTTTTCAAGTATTGGCCTGTTTACATATACCCTAGGAGATTGTAATATTTCTTCTACAACTATTTGGAATCATACTAGATATGGAATAGAAGTAATGCCTGGAGAAAACAACAATACATTCTCTGATCTTGACATTTTCAATTGTGATACAGGGATGAAAATAACTGATACAAGAACAAACGTCCTGATGTACAATAGAATTCATCATAATAATATTGGGATTGAATTAGATGGAGAGGAAGGAGAAACTGAATTTACTTCGATATTTTGGAATAATGTAACTTCAAATTATGGGACAGGAATTCTTCTCACTTTTGCAGCAGAAAACTTAATTTCTTCTAATAGAATTCAGAATAATAACAAAGGAGTTGAATGTACTAGTTTTTCTGAAAATAATACATTTTACCAGAATACTTTTTTGAATAATGAAGTAGTAGATAATGGGACCACAAATTATTGGGATAATGGTTCATATGGAAATTATTGGGATACTTATTTCGGAATAGATGCTGATGGTGATGGATTTGGTGATACTCCCTATTCTATTCCAGGTTCGGCAAATGCATTCGATAATTTTCCTCTAGTTAGTCTAATTCCTCTTCCTGAAATCGTTCTAACTGTTCCACAAAACTCATCAATTATTAATTCGTATGCAACACTGGAATTTCTCTTTTTAAATAGTAATGGGACCTATATTTATAATTGGGATGGTAGCAGCAATCAAACAGCCAGTATTGAAGAACCGATACCATTACCAGCAACAGAGGGTCTACATACACTGGCCATTTACCTTAGTAATGGTCAGACATGGACAAAAGAAAGGTATATGTTCACTTTGGATAATACAGATCCAGTTATTGAATCATGGGATAATCTTCATGAGGGATCGGAGGTAGGAGCAGGAACTACATTAACTTTCTCGATTATTGATTTGCACTTTGAGAATTTCTGGTATGTATGGAATACTACTCACGGATCTTTACCTGTAGTTAGTTCCGACATTCCTTGGGTAGAAGTCCCCAATATTACTGGTGACTGGACTTTAAGGATTTACGCTAATGATACTGCAGGAAACGAGCATTATAATTCTATAACTGTAACTGTTCTTGCTCCTGTAGATATGACATTAATTTATCCCAATGGAGGAGAAGATGATGGAGGATATATCAATATTACCTGGGTAAGCTCTGAAGATCTTACGTATAACCTGCAATACTCCCCTGATGGTGGATATACTTGGGTAACACTCAGTGAAAGTCTTAATTCTACTTTTTACATATGGGACACAGCTACACCTGGACTAAATGGATCAACGTATCTAGTTCGAATCCGCAGTATTACACCTGGAAAACCTGGAGAAATTCGTTCAGAAACATCATTTTCGATTGTAAACATAATAAAAAAATATTTACCAGTGGGTACAACAGATATCAAGATGCCGGATATTAATATCTCAATAACAGTTTCTGAAGCAACTAATGTTACCATTCAGCGGTTAACACAAGTAGTTCAGTACATGACTCCCAATAAAAGTGATTATTATAATTACGGCTTATTCATTGATATAATTTTAGAGAATCAAGATGCTTTAGAGGTTTTGATAGTTAGTTTTAGTGTAGCACATCTTCTCGACACACTAACCGCTCAAGGATTAGAAATCTACGATATTGAAGTATTCTTCTATAATGACTCCTCACATGAATGGGAACCAGCTGATGAAACCGCACACAACAAAACATTGTCGTTAGTAATTGGTACATTTAACCATACGACGACAATTGGAGCACTTGGTCGTGCAGAAAGACCTACTATATCTGAAGGGGAATTTCCATTCTTTTTCATCCTTCTTATTGTACTATCTCTCAGTGGAGTTGCAGGTGGAGCACTTTTGATTTATGAACATCAACTAAAGATGCAGAGCGGAGAATTATCCATACTTTCTCAGATTGAGAAGTATCTAAAAGAACTCCAACGTCGATTAGGCAAAGAGGAATAATTTCATTCAGCTGGAATCGAGTTTCTTTCCTTAATTTTAATCCATGATGACTATTATTGAATCCGATAGTTAAATACTAATGGAGGAATTTATTTTGATTTATGTGAGGTTAGAAAATGAGTGAAAAGATACCTCCTGGACCAAATCCTCCTGAAGCAATCTATGTCCGAATCGAGATTCCTATGGGTTCAAAAGTCAAATATGAATTCAATAAAGAATTTAATACAATTTTTGTTGATAGAATATTACATTCTTCTGTAGTATATCCAGCAACATACGGATATATTCCACAAACGTTATGTGATGATGGAGATCCGATTGATGTCCTTGTAGTCCATAGTGCGGGAATCGAATTTGTACCAGGATGTATTATCCCCGCAAGACCGGTAGCAGTTCTTAGAATGAAGGATGAGAAGGGAGAAGATGACAAAATAATAGCTATTCCGATTGATGATCCACGAAGTGAAGAAATCCAATCCTTAGAGACTATTCCCAAGCATTTACTTAGAGAAATCGAAGAATTTTTTAACACCTACAAACACTTAGAACGTGGGAAGATCACAACAATTGTTGGGTGGAATAATAAAGCAATAGCCTTAGATATCATAAACGATTCGATTTCACAATATCTAGATATAAAATAACAACAAAATAACTTTTTTTAAAAGATATCTTTGAACATCTTTTGCGAAGACTTTCTTTAGTAACAATCAAAAAGACCAGACATGATAAAGTATATAGTGGAGAAAAGCTATGAATCCTGGTCAAATTAATGAACGTCTGCAGTCTGTTGATGAAGGAGAATTAGGTAAAATAAAAACCCGGATTTCTCATTTAAAGGAACAACTAAAAATCCCAGAGGATATTGCAAAAAGGATTAAATTTGAATTAAATGACAGCTATCAAAAAGCTGAAGAAGCTATTTCAATGGTTGGCGGAAGCACTGATGATATATCGAAAATGTGGGGTTACAACTATGGAAGCATATTATACAATTATTTGAATCAGAGAGACTCATTGGAGGGTAGGCAAGCATTAAGTTTCATCAAAATGGCTCTAGGATATGAACTCACCTCTCATGGTTTCTCGGAAATCCAGTATTCGAGTTTTGTGATGGGATTAGGACTCCGATTTACGTTAGGTTTTGAAAATCTTAAGAAAAATATTTCTGAAATTGAACAGGAACTTCAGAAGCTTGACACTCTACCAAATGACGAACATTGAGGGCAATATTCAAAAATCGAATGAAAAAATGATTCCTTGAGAACATTTGAGTTTTATCTACTATTAGGTTGACAGTAATGTTCAAGGTGAATACGAATGACTATTTCCGAATTTCCCAACCCCATAAAGGACTCTCTTTCTCAGTTCGGAGATATAGCTCTAACTTCGCGCTCACCAATTACATTACGCGGTTCTAATTTTAAAGATCCTTCATTTATCTATAGTGATTCGCATTCAGATAAAAAATGGCTTTGGAAAAGATCTACCACAAACCGTGTAATCCGAGAATACATTGCTTCTCATTTAGCATCTAAATTGGGAATAAATGTCCCACAAGCACTTTTAGCACAAAAAGACACACAAATTGGTTTACTCTATGAATGG
>JAEOTC010000121.1 GCA_016840035.1 Candidatus Hodarchaeota archaeon
AATTATTTTAGTGGTTCTCAAGAGTCTACAGCTCTCGAAATAGTAGTCTTGATATTAATTTTCATCGCGATTTTAGGGGAAACTTTGAGTGATTTTCAGCTCTACCAATTTAAGAAAAAGTCAACGAACGCTGGTAAAATTTACTCTGGGGGAATTTGGAAGTATAGCCAGCATCCAAACTATTTCTTTGAGATGTTAACATGGTGGACTTTTTGGCTCTTCGCAATTATCTCTGTATCATCTTCTCAACTCTTCTGGGCAATTCTTTCTATCATTGGACCAATTATAATCACTTTAAGCCTACTTAAAGTTTCGGGAATTTCGCTCCTCAATAAACGTTATGAATCTGAACCATCTTACACAGATTATCAAAAACGGACATCGACTCTTATCCCTTGGTTTCCAAAGAAGAATGAATAGAAGGCAAAGATATGTCAGATTTTCAATATTCCACAGGTGTATGTAATATTGGTGAAGCAGAAATTGCTCAGCGAAGAAGAATTGGATATTTAGGACTTGGATTAACAATAGTATTTTTTATGGTCTATTTAGGCTTAATATATTCGGTAGAATTAAATCCGTTGTTTGGAGTATTAGTTTTCATTCCAGCTGAAGTATTTACCGTTGGATTTCTGCAAGCAAAAAAGAAATTCTGTGCTGCATATGGTTTAACTCATCGACAAAATGTAGCATCCCCTCTTGGAGTAACTTTGAAGATAGAAGATAAAGCTTCACATAAGAAAGATAGAAATAAAGCCTTCCTAATAATAATTCAATCTATAATATATGCTGGAATAATAACCATCATAGTCTCTCTTTTTGGATTAATTTTGTACCAATTCTCCTAATTTGAATCGGAGGGAACTATTATTTCTAACGATGGTTTTTTGCAGAAAATTTGGTTGATTTTTAGGGTTAATTTTTCTTGGGTAACATTTAGTTTGATTGGGTTCTTTTTCATATATATTGGCATACTAGATGTTCTCTTTGAGGAACTATTGGATCCCATAATTTGGATGGAGATAAAAAATTTAGGTTCTGAATCTATATCTTATGCTAACATAATTGTCCGCGTCTTGGGCTATACAATGATTAGTTTTGGGCTTACAATTTGTGTAATTTCGATAAAAAGTTACCGTAAAGGAGAAAAATGGGCCTGGTCTATCATGTGGATTGTTCCTTGTTTCTTATTTTTTATATCGCATACAGTTTATACTAGTGGTGGGAATGTCTGGATAATTGAGGTAATTATATTACTCTTAGCAGTAATTACGCAGGTTTTCGCTTTTTTCTTTCCCAGAAATAAAGTTAAAGAGTGGAATAGTTGATAATTAATTATGAAAATTGGCTTCGTCGGATCTGCAAATACAACAATTGGTTGTAGGCCAGATAAAACTTTTCGCTTGACTTCTTATTCTGAAAAAAGAGTTTTAGAAACAGTTAAATCCAATTTAGAGTGTTTGAAAGATACTATTACATTTTGTATTCAAAATAATCTTTTATTTTATCGTATAGCCGATTTTATTCCTTTTTTATCTCATAAAACCTCTATTCCTTGGGAAACAATCGGTTCTATTAATTTTGATTTGTTCACTACTATTGGAAAAATGATAAGAAAATCCAATATGCGAATAGCTATGCATCCAGGTCAGTATACGATAATAAATTCACCTAAAGAAGACGTTGTAAGTAATAGTTTCACTGAACTAATGGGAAACGCTTGGATATTAGATAAATTGAAATTAGATAACACTGCAAAAATCCAAATTCATGTGGGAGGAGTTTATGAGGATAAAGACGAAGCGAAGAATCGTTTTATGAGTAATTTTGAAAAATTACCAAATAATGTGAAAAAACGACTTGTAATCGAAAATGATGATCGATTGTTTGATTTAAGAGATTGTTTAGATATATCGAATCAAATCGAAATTCCAATTGTTTTTGATGTCTTTCATCATTCATTAAAGAATAATAATGAAAGTATAATTGAAGTATTAGGTATCTTAGAAGATTTCTGGAGCATTGAAGATGGTAATCCAATGATTGATTGGAGTCATCAAGAACCAAGTGCACGCATAGGTAGACACACCAATACAATTGATTTGAATCTCTTCAAAGCTTTCATCTCTGACATCAGGGTAAATAATCCTGATATAATTCTTGAAATTCGTGATAAAGAAAAAAGTGCCCTGAAAGCTATTCGATATCTGCAAGAGATAGGTAGGATTTGAGGATGCAAAACAAACCTAAATTGAATTCCTTGTTCATTTTTCGTAGAGATTTACGTGTTGATGACAATTCTGCTTTAAATTCCGCATTAGAATCGTCTTATCAAGTTTTACCAATCTTTATTTTGGATTCAAATCTCCTAAAAAACCCTGATCGTAGTGATAATGCGATACAATTCATGCAAGAATCTATTATTGATTTAAAGAATCAATTAAGTAATAAGAAAGGAGATTTACACGTCTTAGAGGGAAAACCGTGGGATGTTGTTAACAGCTTACTTAGTGAAAGTAACTTGGATTTAAAAGCAATCTATTTTAACAGAGATTACACTCCTTATAGTATAAAACGGGACAGATTAATCCATAAAGTAGCTAAATCCCATGATGTTTCGTGTAGAATTTTTAGTGATCTTTTATTGAATGAACCTGAATCAATATTAAAAAAAGACGGAGCTCCTTATACTATCTTTAGCCCTTTCTATAGAAAGGCTTCAGAAAAACTGATAGTCCCTCCAAATTATCTTAACCGCGAGAACTTTCTGATTGGAAGACATATAAAAAAAATAAATATTGGAAAATTGAAATTTACGAGCAACCCCCATTTATTCATCAGGGGAGGAAGAAAAAATGGATCTTCAATTCTGAGAAGTATCAAGCAATTTAGTAAATATGAATCTGAAAGAGATTTTCCCTCAAAGCAGGGAACAACATTTCTATCTTCACATCTAAGATTTGGGACTTTATCAATTCGAGAAGCGTACCATGCCATAAAAAACCAAGGTAGCTTGCCATTAATGCGACAATTATACTGGAGAGATTTTTACCACTACATCGGATTTCATTTTCCCCATGTATTTAAAAAATCCTTTCGTGAAAAATATAACAATCTTAAATGGACCCAGAATTATAGAACTTTTACACTTTGGACAGAAGGAAAAACTGGGTTTCCCATTGTGGATGCAGGTATGCGTCAAATTAATAAAACAGGTTACATGCATAATCGGGTTCGGATGATTGTTGCCTCCTTTTTAACAAAAGATTTACACATTAATTGGCAATGGGGAGAAAAATACTTTGCAAAAAAACTCGTAGATTTCGATATCTCTGTGAATAATGGAAATTGGCAGTGGAGTAGTAGTACAGGGTGTGATCCAGTTCCATATTTTCGTATCTTCAATCCTTGGACTCAACAGAGAAAATATGACCCTGAATGTAAATATATTAAAGAATATTTGCCTGAACTTAGAGAATTGACACCACAAGAAATCCATAATTTAGAAAAAAAGATACCTCATGGTTTAAATTATCCAAAACCATTAGTAAACCATTCAGAGGCTCGAAAAAAAGCACTTTTGATGTTCAAAGGTGTTCAAGAGGTCTAAAATTATCAAATAAGGGAATTAAGTAATAATTTCAATATATTCTTCCGAGAGAGGCATCTAAGATCCTCCCTGTCATCAAAGGAGTTGTTGCAGCAAATTCTATCATTTCATTCAAATTCTCTGGTTGTAATGGTTCTCTAAGAAGTTGTTTTACAATTCTATCTGAAATTAACTTTTCCAAAGAAACACCGGTTTTTACTGCTTTCTGCTTTAATTCCCTGTTATGACGCTCAGTGAAGACATAAGTTGGAGAAACTCCGTTAATTCGAATATTTGGGGCTAAAACTTGTGCCATTGATCGAATGTAATAAACCAAACCTGCTTTTGCTATTCCATAGGACATTTTGTTAAGTGAGGCTTCAAAAGCGGAAGTACTTACAATATGAACTATAGATCCAGTCTTCATTAATTTAGTTGCCATTTGTGTTAATAAAACTGCTGAAGTTAGATTTACGCTTATTACTTCATTGAAAAAGTTTGAATCAATTTCTAAAGGTTTTTTTGAGGCTAGAGATCCTCCTATAGCATTGATGAGAACATCAATAGATCCAACTTCAGATTTTACCCAATTTTCCAATTTATGAATTTCATTTTCTCTTGTACAGTCAGCTGAAATGCTTTTAATATCTGGAAACCGATCACTTGACATGTTTAAACTAGTAACAAGAACCCGATTATTCTGTAAAGTAAGTTTTTTCATGATGGCTTCACCAATTCCACCAATAGCTGCACCAGTAATCAAAACTCTCTTATTTTCGATGATCACAACGAATCTCCTCTTTTTGAAATTTATGATTGCGTTTTTTAATTATTTCTTATATTCTATAAATTCTGGAATCTATAATCCGATGTTCAAGTAAGTAGGAATTTATTTATTTAATAGAAATGCCCATCTTAGTCATAATTTGATCAAAAAAAGAGTACTAGAAAACGTTCTCCAAAGGAAATATTGAAATGGAAGCATTATGGTATAAATCGTGGCCAGATGGAGTCAGAAAACATCTAGATTATCCAAATATAACAATTCATGCTCATTTTGAAGATACTGTGAGAAGAAATCCAGACTATCCCTTTCTATCCATACTTGGGATGAATTACTCATATTCAGAAATTAATGATCAAGCAAATAGACTTGCCAATGCACTCCTGAAAAGAGGCATTTCAAAAGGTGATAAAATTGGAATATTTGCACCAAATATTCCCCAATGGGTTGTAGCATTCTATGGAGTATTAAAAACAGGAGCTACGGTTGTTTTAATTTCTCCCTTATTAGGATCAGAAGATCTTAAACATATAATCCTTGATTCTGAAATAAAACTTATAATTGCTCTAGATTTACTTTATCCGAAACTTGCAGATGATTGTTTTGATTGTCCCGTCCTCCAAGATGAAGAAAATATTATCATTACATCATTAGGTGATCTTCTTTCTCCAATAAAACTATTCTTAGCAAAAGCTATCCGAAAATTACCGAAAAACCCTCCTATTCCTAAAAGAGTTCTTAGATATCAACAACTTCTTGATGAAAATGAACCTTATTTCTCAAGCGTTAAATACGATCCAGAGTATGATATTGCAGTATTAGCATATACAGGAGGCACTACTGGGACACCTAAGGGAGCAATGTTGACTCATCGTAATATCATTAGTAATATGCGTCAAGCACGGGAATGGGCAATAACTACTCACCCATTGGGAGTCCATAAGAAATTTTTAGGAGCAGTTCCCTTTTTTCATGCAATTGGTTTAACTACAGTTTTTCTAGCTACTGTAGAATTTGAGAGTACCGTATATCTTGTTCCGAATCCTAGAGAGTTTGAATCAATCTTAAAACTTATTTCTAAGGAGAGGATAAATTACTTTCATGGAGTTCCCACTTTATTCAAAGCAATTATGAATATTCCGAATTTCCATAAGTATGATATGAACTCTCTAGATATTATTTTCTCTGGAGGAGCACCTTTACCAGCAGAATTAGCAATTAAAATTGAAAAAGCATTTAAGAATGCACTGGTGGTTGAAGCATATGGCATGACTGAACTATCTCCTATGGTCGCAGCAAACCCATTAGAAAAGGATAATAGAAAATATGGAAGCATAGGGATTCCAATAACAGATACTAGATTGAAAATTGTCGATATTGATACTGGTAAAGAATTACCCCAAGGAACCTCAGGTGAAATTTGTGCCAAAGGTCCCCAGGTGATGAAAGGTTATTACAATAGAGTCGAAGATACAAAGCTCACAATTGATGAGGATGGCTGGTTGCATACTGGAGATATTGGTTATATGGATGAAGATGGTTTCTTTTTTATTCAATCTAGAAAGAAAGATATGATTATCGTATCAGCCTATAAAGTTTTTCCCCCAGAACTGGAATCATATATTCGGAAAGAATTCGACCAAATAGAAGAAGTAGCAATCATTGGTATACCTGATGAATATCAGGGAGAATCAGTAAAAATGATTGCAGTCCTAAAAGAGGGTGCAGTATTAACCGATAAGCAATTCATAAATCAACTAAAAGGCAAAATTGCCGCTTATAAAATTCCAAAAATTATTGAATTTCGATCTGATCCATTACCGAAAACTGGGATTGGCAAAATAGATAGAAAACTTTTACAAAAGTAAGAAGGAACATGATCTGTATGATCATGTTTAAGTTATTGTAAGCTCAAAATTCTACGAGAAACGCCAGCATTGTGACAATGATTGCAGATATTATTGACAATCCTGTAATTTGTAGTGCTTTTCGGAAATCTCGTTTTCGCATTTCCTTATTACTTACCTTTCCTGTATAAAACATTGTGGTCATTGCCTCTAATGAATAGAATCTTTCTTTTTGATCGGACATCTGTTTTTACCTCATTTCATTGAATATTGATTTTTAAGCGCATTGGTCACACAGAATCTGAAAAAATATTGATAAAGGCCTTGGAATGACATAAACAGCGGTAAAACTATAATCAGACGCAAGTATCGAATATTATCCGAATAATCTAAAAATAAACCTTCTAGATACACAATTCCTATTAAAATAAGTAGAGATAGTGCACCAAATCCGAATCCTGTTAATAATCTTCGTTGTCGTTCTTGTGGGCCGATGTTACATTGGCCTGGTTTATATCCTAAGCTTTTAAATAGAAAACCTTGAACTCTTTGCCGATTCTGTTCATCTGTTAGTACTTTATCAACTTTCGGTTGAGGAATAATATTTTCCTTAATTAGATAACCTTTAATAGTTTCATTAAAATGCTCAGTTTGTTTTTCGACAAAATCATTTAAACCATCAGGATAGTTTCCAGCCATAAATCCACCAATAAATCCACTTGTTCCATGAATGTGCTTTTCACTATCTTTCAGATCTACGTCTGAAGAAAAATGTCCAAAAACTAGTTTCATCCTATGATTCCCAATATTTTTGATCGCGAAAGATTTGTTCTCGAAAATTACGAACTTAATCTCATCGTGAGCCATTTCTTGTGCAAAGGCTGAGAGTGCTTGAAAAAGGCTTGACTGCAAGATATACTCGTCAGATTCATTTTCTTCGTCTTCCCGTGACCAGTGGAATAAAGGAATTCCTGAATCTTGTATAACAAAAACTTCATCTATACTACTCATAATAATCTCTCTGGCTTAAGATATATGATATTCTCATCAATAAATCAGAGCTCTAAGCGCTAATATTAAAAGATTTTTCGTTTTTTATCGAATAAAAAATTTAAGATTACATAAATTCTTGGATTTAAGAAGTGAGTTCTTGGAACCGTTTAGAATTGAATCAAAACTCGGGTTTAGAAGACGGTTAATTCACTACTTTCTACTCCACTTAGCTAGAATTATATTTTGGTTTATTCCATTTGAAGTACATGGGAAAAATAACCTCACAGTGGAAGGAGTGCCAACTTTACTCACTTCAAATCATTTAAGTCATCTTGATTCAGTCTTTACTGCAGTAGCAGCTTTTCCAGTCAAACGTGCAATTAGATTTACAGGGGCAGCCGAATTTATGAAAAAGATGATGTTTCGTTGGACAAAGTACGAACTCGCCTTCCCTGTTGGAAGGGGACTAGAAGAAAGAGACAGATTTATACGTAATACACTTACACTTCTCAAAAATAATGAAACTGTTGGAATATATCCCGAAGGGGGAAGGTCAAAAACAGGGAAGTTTCAATTTGAAAAAATTAAAGTTGGTGCTGGATGGATTGCGAAATTAGCAGGCCCAAATACAAAGGTTATACCTGTCTTTGTGTTTGGAACAAATAATATTATACCTTTTGGTAGATTTTTCCGTCTCAATTTCAATGCAAAAGTTAAAATCTATTTTGGACCTCCATTAAACTTAGATCGGTATTATAACTTACCAAATTCTATAGAAACTTCTCAAAGAATAACAAATGAGATTGTAAAGGGTATTATTACAGAAGGACGGAAATGTTTTGAGGATTTAGCAAATCATACTCATAAATCTTAAGCTCGCTTTAGATCTGGTAACTATTGAGTGTTCCCCATTCTTCAATCTTATTGAATTTTTCTTTCTTTGATTGAAAATGGATCCAAGTAAAAGCCCTATCTAGGTATGGATACTTGTTAAATAATTTTTTATCTCCATAACGAAATGTCTCGAGTACTAACGGCAGTTCTCTTCTAAAAATTCTATCTCGATAACTTATTGGGCCTATTCCCCCGCTAACCTTACAATAAACATGAAATATATAACCTTTTTCATTTTTCTGCCATTCAGCCAGAACTTCATCACGCATAATTCGTGTTTGCCAGCCTTTGAGCTGTTTATAATTATAATCGCTAGCTATGGTCAGAAATAATTCTCCAGTACGATCTGAGTGTGTCAAAGTATATCTACGAGGGATTATAGGCGAATCAGAAGTAGTGGGTGGGAAAAAAGTTGTATGCAATTTATGTGGATTCAAACGACTCAATTTTGTACCCACTACTCGAATAAAAAAAAGAAGAGAGGATTAAGCAAAGATTAATCCCGAGAATACTAGCCAAGCTAGTGCAGATTTTGCAACTAAGCTAAGTATAATATATCCTCTTTCACCAAACAGGTAATCTTTCCATGGGCCAACCTTTTTATATTGCAGAAACATGTTCACTGCAAAGCTATTGAAGAAGAGGAAGTACATAACTATAGCGATATAGACGAACGTTGGAATTGCTTGGCCTACATCTAGATCAAAACTGGTAAAGGTTGCAACAATCACTATCCAAGGCATAATGCCTGCAATCCAGCCAAGCCAGTAAGGTAACCAGTCTGTTTTTTCGGTATATTGATTAATTTTTTCCATCAGTAATCCATATGTATTCATTAAGAAATTTAACACGAATACAAGAGCAATGACCCAGAAGTCTAATATACCAAAAGCAAGTGAGATGAAAATAATCATCACTGAAGAGCTAAAAGCATATTCCCACCATCGAATTGGATTCATCCTTTTTTGTAAGTTAGAAATATATGAATTATTTAGTGGATAAGCAATCAAGAAGTGGGCTATTGCTGACATTAATAAGAAGCTAGCTAATAAGATTCCTGCGATATTTTCAAATGGGAAGAGTACTTCAGGTACAGGACGAAATATTGGTTTGGTACCAGTAAGGACATCTACTTCTAATTTTGAGATGTAGATATCAACCGAAAAATTCCGGATTTGGTCAATGAACAAACTTAGTCCGAAAATCAAAACTGCTTGAACTAAGTGTAAAACTGCCATAACTGTGTTGAACTTTTTCAAATAGGCAGCACTTATCGAGGATGTTTCCCCGTTATCAAATTTAAATTCACTCATTTTCATCATACCTTGCAAAAATTTGAGTTTTGGGTGATTAAGGCTTTTTTTTCACTTTATATAATGCATTATCTTCAGAAATTCATAATCTCCCGATTTTCGTAGAAGTTAATGGAACTTTTTGTTCTAATTATCTATCTAAGTAGTCAATACATTACTGAATCAGTTTTTCACAAAGAGTGATGGTGTTCATTTCTCCTGGTTTATTTTTTTAGGAATCGTCTCCTTAATGAAAAGTAAAAAATTGAAATGGCCGTCAAGAAGGAAATAGCTGCAGTTTGAGATTGAGTTTCTGAGGTCTCAGTGGAATCTTCTTGACTTTCTATCGTTGATTCTTCCGTAGTAGTTGAATATGATTCCTGAGTGGAGTCAGATGAACTCTCATTATTATTACTCGTAGTAGTGTGATCAGTCGTCGTCAAAGTGGTAGTATTCGACTTATTCTTCTTTCATTGGTCTTTTCATCAACTGCAGCTGATTTAACGACATTATTTGGGCTTATATTCTTTTCCTACATCTGACTAACGCTATAAGAAGAAACGATGAGTTAAGAAAAAAAAGAAAAGAGAGGGATAAATTCCTCTAGCTTTTTCGTCTGATGAAAATTACAGAGATAGATAGTAGAATTAAACTCCAGAGCTCAAAACCAGGTGAAACTGAAGTAGTGGTTGGTTCTGTGGTTGCAGATTCATCAGTAGTGGTAACAGTAGTAGTTGTTACTACCGTTGGCTCATTAACAGTAATGGAAACAGTAGCTGATCCATAATTTCCTGTTTGATCAAAGACGTTAATGCGAATAGTATGAGCTCCAGCACCAAGAGAGGCAAGAAATGAAGTGTCATTTACATTTATTCCTGGTATAAATACTGAATCTATATACAGTTCAATAAGTTCAAGACCTGCTAGGTCACCTTGAGCCGGGTCAGAAGCACTCCATGTAATGGTCAGATCGTATTCGGTATCGCCTTCTTCTATAGTAAAGATTTCCTCATTTGTGGGACTTGTTATCTCTACAATAGGATTAGTAATATCAACTTCAAAGCCAATACCTGGACCTACAGCGGTTAAAGTTGCAAATTGCATTAGTAACACGGAATAGGAATCTAGAATTTCATCTTGATTTCTTCCCTCTGGAACAAGCATATCAACAACATTTGGATCATAGATAGAATCATCACCGCCTCCAAATTTCCATTCTTGAGGTTGAGAATAAAATTCCCGAAACGCTGAATAATCTTGACTACCTACGACAACGGTATAAGCCCAATCTTCTGTGGGGATATCAACCACACTACGAGGTGCTTTTATGACGATGATCTTATCAACAGCATCAGAGAAAGATTCCATACCTTGGGTTTGAGTTCCATTTTCCCAAAGAATATATCGGTTAAATCCGTCTGATCGAACCAAAACTTCCCAGGCATTCTCGGAACCAATTGTAAAATGACCATTCTGATCGCAAAGTGTTGAACCTACTCCAGGTATCCGATTTTTATCGATATAGACTTGCATTAACGGATGACTGTATCCTACTGGGGAATTCCAGACATTTTCCAATTCTTTAAACTTGAATTCAAAAATTGTCCATTCTGCATCATAACCAACACGAAATCTTAGTATATCCATAAATCCTTGACGATCAAGATCTCCTTCAGGATGCATCTGAGGATTAGTTGGATAAATTCCACGTTCATCTCCTTCTGGGTCATCAATTGAAAAAATTTCAGTCATTGTTACGCCTCCAAACGGAATGGTTAATCTCCATGGACCATCTTGGGGCATGACATCAACATTCCTACTGTTAATTGTTCCCACAACTGAAAGAAACAGAGTATCTCCTTTTTCGGCATTCAAGGTGGTTAGTGGGATACTAAATTCAATAAAGTCAGCAGCTGCAATATTTGTCTCAGTTGAGACATGTTTTTCCCACTGTTTTGATGTATTCACCTTATAGATATCGATCTTGCTTAGATCGGAAAACTCTATTCGTAATTCTGTAGATAGCTCAATTCCAAGAATTTCACTTGAATCGGAGTGATTCGCGTAGCGAGGAAAGATGACTGAGTCATTCGCATTCGAATCATAGAAATAGAGTCCGATAGAAACAGAACTGTTTCCTACAAGTGAAGCAAGTGAGAAACCGGGTGCAAGATCAATACGGAAGTGAACAGCTTCAAGATCTTCATCAACAGCTGCATATAATTCTCCTAGAATGTCTACTTTGTCGTCCACTTTGCCAGAATCATTATAAAATGCTGAAAGATCCCATTCAGCTCCAATTTTCTGACCATCTATTATAGGTAATTCTTTTCCTTTGAATACTCCTCCAATAGATGGTTTCATCTGTAAGAATAGACTAGGATACATATCAAGAATTTCTTGATCTGTCCAATTGATTCCTTTATATACTGCCCTTAAATTCAGTTTAAAAGCCCAATCGAAAAGCTCATCATGACCAGAATCACGATCAGAACCATACCACCAGAACCAATCCGATCCTTCGGCAGCATAAAGGGCTTCCCAAGCATCAGTTACGTTTTCTGTAGGGTGTGCAGCCTCATAAGCAACTAAAGTTTCACGAGCAGTAATTAAACGATCCCATCCAAGATTTTCATCATCTTCACCAATCCAAACAGTTAAATCATTCGCCCAACTACCAGTTTTCATGGGAATTTCATCAAGTGTACTTACTGGATGTTCGTTCAGGTATTGAGAGGGAGTTATGGTGCGAAGCCAACCTGCATCTTGGGCAGCTTCAAGTTTCTCGTACAAACTCTCACGGAACAAATTACCCGTATATTCAGTATCACCATCACCGTCTAAGTCATATTGGTAATTTTCCCAAGCATTCTCACCATCTAAAGCTACAGTAAAAACAGGGTCTTCAGTACCATTCCAGTCATTTAAAATGTCCTGAAGAGTATCTACAAAGTTTATTGCTGCAGTGTCTGGGATCAGCCCACCATAATTGAAACCTACTTCATCTGATAATTGTTGGTGACGGAAAAAAACAGCAACTGACTTATTTTCCTCTGTAACCCGATAAGGTTTGAACCATTGTTCAGGTGTTAATGAAGATACAGATAATGATTTCTGAAGGATTGTATAATCAGTGGCAATCCAAGAAATCCCACTTTCATTTACCAGAGGTACTACTGCGGGACTTACAGCCATTTCCGAAGGCCACATACCGTTGGGATATTCACCGAAGTGCTCATACGTGAAATTGCGACCTTTTTGAATTTGAATTAATGCATCGTCACTCCAATTCGTTTCTCCTGAAGGAAGAGGAAGATTAGCATTTCCTGGATCGGTTTCTTGAGCTGACGTCAGGTTTACAAGAAGTGGAAGAATAGGGTGATAAAAAGGTGTCGTCATAATTTCAAGACGTCCTTCATTCTGTAAAGAATCATGATAGGGGAGAGTATCCTGAATAATTGAGTAAGCATAGTTGAGGAGATTGGTTTTATCTGTTTTAGAATAATGATTTCCTGCGATATCATTTTCTAGTGTTATATTTGCCACAACATTCATGTCAAGAGTTGTATAGCGTGGATTTATCCAATGTGCTAAAAATAAGACTTTTAAGTCAAGAAATTCTTGATTTGTGAACGCATTGACTTGTTCACTTAGAGTTGGATACAAATTTCTTTTCTCTGATAATTCATGATATCGGGTACCATTTTGTCGAAATTGAGAATTAATGTCGAAAAAATACTGCATAATTACAGATTTATTCTCATAACTCATATCTTCCTCATCCATCGCAAGAATTTCTAAACGACGGTCATATGCAACTCCATTTACATAATCATCCAGCTGCTTAAGTAAACTCGGAGTTAGATTTATTGAAACATTTATATCTGGATAATCATTGAGCACATCAGCCATATACGGATAGCTGTTTATTCCATGCATAAATACCCATGGTTGTTCATAGATATTTGTTTCTGGATCCTGATATGATGGTTGATGCTGATGCCAGATAATAACTAGGTTCATAATTGGATCAGCTGCTGTTTTTGAGGTTTCTTCAATTTTCAAATTACCCTGACCGCTAACCAGCTGTAATGCTGGTCCAATAATTAACCCTCCAACTAGAACTATTACAATAGTGTATTTGATCACATTTTTCTTTATCATAAAGTCACTCATCCACTCTAATATAATGTATCTTAAGAAACGAGTTCAATTACTGTTCCATAAAAAATATTACTTGGATAATCGCGAAATTCCGACCCCTATGTGCTATACATTTTCTTCGAACAGGAACACAAAAAAAACATCTAGTGAAGAGGTTTCTATTTAGAAACGGTGATTCTTATATGTTTAAGATCAAAATTTTTCTTATTCTGCTATTTTTTTCTACCTTTATTTTAATTTTTCCAGTAAAAGGAGAAACAAACGCAGTTAATATAGATTTCTGGTATATTGAACCAGATGTAACTGATGATACACTTTTAACCCTAGTAGAGGATTTTGAAACGAGTGCTGGAGTAGAAGTGTCAGTAACTCGTCTACCCATAGATATTGCTAAGGAAGAATTCAAAACAGCTTCATTGAATGGCTCTGCACCTGATTTAATACAGGGATATGCTACTTGGATTCCAGAATTGGTTACTAACGGTTTGATTTCTGCTATAGATGAAACTGATCTAGTAACCGATTTCACGTTGGAATCTCTTAGAGCTGTTTCGTATTTTGAAATCGTTAATGATATCATTAATCCTAATAATATACTATCTTATGGATACCCTCAGCGAGTCGATACTCAAGCTTTCCTGTATTCTAAATCTATAGCAACCTCAATGGGGGCTACTATTCCTGAAATTGATCAAAATTGGGATGTTCTAACTTTTAAATCTGCAATTACTAAATTAAATGATCAAAGTGATCCAGGAAACAAAAAATATGGTTTTTCATTTACAGATTTACCAGCAGGGGCTGACCCACTATTTCATGGGAATAACGGAATTAAGTTTCTTGATTTCTCAGTAGATAAAGCTCATATTGCGATTGAATCAAATTCATCAGTTGATGCTCTTCAATTTCTATACGATGTTGTTCAAACAAATCGTTTAACTCCTGATTATGCTGATCAAGGTACTGCAAACACATTCTCTCATTTTGCTGAACTAGGAGATGTTGCATCGACTTTTGGGTTCGCTGCTGATATTAAGAATTATTTAACTGGTTCTCAATTCTCAGATCCGACTAATCTTGGTATTGCTCCCGTTCCTATGAACTCCGGAGCTACAGGAGCTCCTCTTCAAGTCATAGCTTTGATGTTAAGTGATTCCTCTACATTAGATGAGAAAGCAACAGCTAAGGACCTCGCAAAAACGCTAACAAGTGAAGAAGCAATGGTGAAGAATGCGAAGGATGAATATTTATTACCATCAAGCTTGGGAGTCTACGATCATGTCGATCTGACTTCTAACTCTGTTATACAAAGTTTTAAGATCCTCTTGGAAAATGCACGGGAGTTACCGATATCTAAATACTGGGACTCGACTCAAGAGGATTATTCTATTGAAATTGGTGAAATGCTTAACGGAGATCAGAACGGAGCTACTGCAGCTATAGCAATACGCATTCGTTGGAGCTTTGCTCTTCCTACATCAGCGGGTATCCCTCCTATTCTACCGTTCGAAGAAGAAACGACAATTCCTACTACAACTACTGAAACAACTACAGGTGAGACAACCGAGACAACTCAAGATACTTCAAGACTAGAACTTTTCATTGTTTTAATTGGGATTTGTGGTGTCTTATTATTAAAGAAAAGGTGAGAACATGAAAAATAAAAAAATATTTACACTGAGTGTACTAGTATCAATATTTCTAATGACTTTCATACCAATAAACGTTAAGGCTAAATCACAGGATACGAACATAACCTTCTGGTACACAGAAAATGATTCTGAGAAACCAGGAGTACTAGCTTTAATAGATCAGTTTAATACCGAAAATCCTGATATCAATGTTGAAGCACTACAGAAAGGATTCTTTGATGCACGAGCTCTTTATACTAATGCGTTCATTGCAGCGAATGAACCAGAAGTATTTCGAGCAGCACGCGATTGGGTTCCCGAATTCGCAGTCGCTGGGATGATTGCTCCTTTAACTGCGGAATATACGACTGAAGATTTAAATGATTTCTTACCCAGCGCGATCCGACTCGTATCTTATCCAGACTCCGATGGAGTAAATCAAATTTGGGGTTTTCCACACCTTATTGATACTCCAGGATTGATGTATAATAAGGAAATAATGAATAATGCAGGGATTGATGTCTCAGCTTTGAATATCAATACATCATGGACATGGGATGAATTCATTGGAAATGCTAGCCTTGTTGTAGATAATACAGCTGCCTATGGTTATACTATTGCAGGTATGTTTTTCGGGGCCCAAGCAATTTTCTTTGGGCGAGGAGCACGTCTCTTTAATGATGGAATCCTAGATATTAATCATATTGCAATCAATTCTACAGAATCTCGTTCTGCATTAACTTTTCTAAAGAATATGATTGAAGTTGAGCAAATCACCCCAGTCTGGGAAGAAATGGGATGGGAAACAATCAATGTACTCTTCGCTGACGATGGTGAGGTTGCTATGATTCAACAAGGACCTTGGGAATTAAAAAATTTCTTGGATAATTCTCCTGAATTCAATCCAACAGTTGATGGAGCCAAACCTTATGCGTCGGCTGATAATTTAGGAATCATGCAACTTCCCCACGATGAATTTGGAAATCAAGGTGCTCCACTTGGAGGACATGCATATGTACTTTCAGCATTTGCTTCTGGTGATGAATATGACGCAGCAGTAAAACTCGCCAAGTTCTTATCAGGAGAAGATGCCATGGCTGCGGGTGCGATCGATTATTATCACGTACCTGGAAGAGAAAGTGTTATGGAACGATCTGATGTGAAAGCTTCTGCAGGATATGAGTATGTCCTTGGGTTCAAGAAGAATGTAGACAAAGCCTACCAAGTTCCTGTTGATCATCGTTGGGCTAGAATTGAGCAAGAATTTGCCGATAATATTGATGAGTACTTAGCTGATGATATCTCATTAGATGAATGTATAGCTCAAACTATCTCAATTTGGAAAGAAATTCTTGGCCAAGATGTTGTGGATGTTACCACCACAACTGAGACTGATGGAACTCAACCTAGCACTACTACAAAACCTCCACAAACCGAATTAACTGAAGAAACTCCTGGATATAGTTTTACACTTATTTTTTTGAGTTTTCCAGTTCTTATCTGGATTGTGAAAAAGCTTAGAACTTAGTGGATAAAATTTTAAGAGAGAGAAATAATGACTAAAGAAGTAAGTGAATCAATGGAGTTTAGCCCTCAAACGAAGATGTCACGTAAGCTTCGTGACCTTATCACTGCCTACGGATTCCTTCTACCTGCTTTCGTTGCGATTTCTCTCTTTGTTTTTGTACCACTCTTTTTTTCCTTTATCATGTCGATTTTTAGAAATCCTACAGTTGTAGAACTGCGATTTGGGGTTGAATTCTATACCAATTTTTCGAATCTGTGGTGGAGAAATATTCGTGATTTCTTTACTGCAACTGCTGGGGATGACATAGGAATCCTAAAAGATGATGGTATTTATCTAATTATCAACTTAGTTGTTTTAATAGGGTTTGCTGTCGTTTTCTACAGGAAAACAAAGACCATATTACTCAACAAGTATCCTGAATTGCCTAAATTCGCCATTTTAAGTGTTAGCATTCCTCTTACAGTAATAATTACTCCTATTATCTTGCAGTTATTCGTTACAATTCTCACATTTATTCCTGCGTTTATTAAACTACCAATTGAAGGCTATCGGGTTGTCTTGACCTCATCGGAAATTGAATTTTTCAAAATCTTGTTCAACACTGTATTTTGGACTGCAACGTGTGTCTTCCTACATGTCCTACTCGGTATGCTACTAGCAATCCTTATGAATCGTGGAGGAAGTTCTGCACAGAGTTTATTCCGAGGAATCTTTATTCTACCATGGGCAATCCCAAGTTTTGTTTCAGCCCTTGTATGGCGATATTTCATATTTAATCGCCGTCAAGGGATATTAGGGCAGATCACTGCAAATGAAAGAGGAGCCAATTCATTCATAGTTACAGTAGCAGACCTTATAGGTGTCGTTATCGGGATAGGTGTAATTATTATCCTTTTCTTGGTAATTCAGCAACTTTTAACAGAACGAATGCCAAAAGAATCGATCTCAAAATATCTATTTCTTTACGGAATTCTGATAGTACTGTTTTTTGTTGGATTTGAGACTATTCAGATATCGAGTGGTATCCTGAATACATTTAAGTTTCTTGGATATAAAATTCTCGATATACCAGAAATAAATTCAACGTTTTGGATAACAGATAAACTATTTTTATTTGGTATTGAATTTAGAATGATTACTTTTTCAGCAATACTCACCAACGTGTGGTTAGGAGTACCATTTATGATGGTGTCATTCCTCGCAGCGCTTCAAAGTATTCCACAAGATCTATATGAAGCTGCAGACATAGATGGGGCTGGAACTTGGAATAAATTTCGAGATATCACTCTCCCCTTATTAAAGCCAACGTTAATGACTGTAAGTTTACTTGGAGTTATCTGGACATTTAATTTGTTTAATATCTTCTATATTCTGGCTGATAATCAAAATGGTCTTGGTGATAGGGTGAACTATGACATATTTGTCACATTTATTTATGAACAATTCAATCGATTCAATTATAATGCGGCCGCAGGCCTAAGCTTCACAGTTTTCATAATGCTTGTCTCATTCAGCTTGGTGTACCGTAAATTAATGAGAGCTGAGGCACTATTCGAAGGAGAATAAAAAGATGGCAGGATTAAGATCATTCAAATCTGTTGAAAGACCCCGAATCTCATTCATTCATTTGGCATTTCTTTCACATATAATTAGCACGATTATTGCACTTTGGGGGTTTTGGGCCATTGAAACAATCTTATGGAATCGAATTGCTTATTCTAACGGGGAATGGGTAAATTCCCTCCCACTTTATCTGAATTCTACTTTAGCTCAAGTTGAGGAATTACTCCTTTCAAATTCTATCCTTTTTACAACTGGAATTCTCATTATTTTTCTCATATCATCACTCATGTTTCTAAGATATTCACGAGAAAGAATAAATTGGAATCCTACAACTCGCTTATTATTCAGAATTCAGCTATTAGTTGTATTTATCTGTTCTTTAATGGGTTTCTGGCTATACATGTCTGTACTGACGATTTCCGACCTACGTAGTATCGGTGAGGGGCAGAGTGGGGCAGAGTGGCTTCGTACTGATATACGAAATTATTCAGATTTCTTTTTCTTTTTTGGGTTATTAATTAATTTAATTTTTGCATTCTTTATAGTCGCTACTCTAATAATTTTATTTCTGAATAGAGAGCGAGAGGAAACACGATTCAAACAAAGATTCAGTTTATATCAATTTATCCTAAACTCAATAAAGCGATTACCATTTTATTTAGTGATTTCTGGGTATCTCTTATTAACCTTAATTCCTGTCCTTATGACTATTCTTGTGTCATTTTCAACAACAGCTGATCTTCGTATGCATCGATTACCAAGCATTCCTCTGGAAGCATTTATCAAAAACTTTTCCTCTGTGGTATTTGCTGTAAGTGCGAATGAATTAGGGTTTGCTGCAGCCTTTTTATATAGTATAATTCTGGGTTTCGGAACAGGACTTTTAGGTCTTGCAGTTTCCTTATCTGCAGGTTATGCTTTAGCTCGCTTTAAATTTGCTGGAAATAAAATACTTACCTTCATGATCCTTGCGACTCAAATGTTTCCAGGTTTAATTCTTCTCATTCCTCAATACGTAATTTGGACGGACATGGGATTATTAAGAGAAGGGACATTACTCTTTGGTGTCCTATTAGCATATATTTCGGGAGCAGTTGCATACTGCACATGGATGATGAAAGGATATTTTGAAACTATTCCTTTGGATTTAGAAGAAGCGGCATTAATTGATGGAGCTGGACGCTTAGGTACTTTTACTAGAATTGCTGTACCTTTAGCCAAACCTGGTATGGTCGCTGTATTAATCTTTACATTCTTGACTGCTTGGTCAGAATTTGTACTAGCAAGGACATTTATCGGAGAATCCAATCCAATTCTTATCACGCTCCCTCTGTTATTTTATAATTATCAAAATCCAGGAGCTCCAGAGAATCCAATATTTTTTGAACTTTTAGCGCCGTATGCGATTCTAGTGGCCCTCCCTCCTGTGTTGTTATTCTTATTCTTACAAAAAGAACTTGCTGCTGGAGCAGTAGCTGGTGCAGTTAAATAAAGGTGAACAAAATTGACTTCTGTAACATTTAATAATGTATCCAAGTATTATGGGAATTTTGCTGCAGTAGATGATCTTAATCTAACTGTAGAAGATCAGGAATTTCTTGTTCTTGTTGGACCTAGTGGTTGTGGAAAGACAACATCTCTTCGAATGCTAGCTGGACTTGAAGATATTAGTACTGGTACAATTCAGATTGGGGAAAGAATTGTTAATGATGAACCTCCTAAAGCCCGAGATATCGCGATGGTGTTTCAATCTTATGCGTTATACCCCCACTGGACAATTTATGACAATTTAGCTTTTGGTTTACGAATGAGGAATGTGAGTTTTTCGCAAAATTTTCTTGTATTCCTCTTACAAGCTATCCTTTATTCCATCGCTCTTGGAATTTTTTATGCTTTTTCGTACGTTATTGAGTTTCTATTACCTGATGTTGGTGCATTATTATTCATTTCTGGATTGATTGGAGGTATTGTTACCTTGATAATGTTCGCTGAGGTTAGGCATGATATTCGACGATTCATTCTCAATTTGAAATTACTTCCAGCGTTAGCGAGCATGGCTGAGATAGAAAATGAAATTGAAATGAAAGTTAAAGAAACCTCAACACTTTTAGGGATACGTGAACAGCTGTTCAAGAAACCAAAACAATTAAGTGGTGGCCAGCGACAAAGAGTGGCTCTTGGCAGAGCGATCATTCGCTCACCCGAAGTATTTCTCATGGATGAACCTTTAAGTAATTTAGATGCTAAGTTACGGGTACAGATGCGTGCTGAACTCCAAAGAATGCAAAAGAGATTGAAAACTACCACAATTTATGTAACACACGATCAAATAGAGGCTATGACCTTAGCTGATAGGATTGCCATAATGAATGAAGGAGTTCTTCAGCAAGTGGGAACACCTGATGAAGTTTATACTACTCCTGTTAACAAGTTTGTAGCAGGGTTCATTGGAAGCCCATCAATGAATTTCAGTGAGGGTAAGATTATCGTGGATCAAGGAGAACTTTTCTTCGAGTCGGGATCATTCAAATATCCTGTCCCTTCGCAGTATCGGGAAATATTACGAGAGGTCTTTGCCGGAAAATTAGTATGGCTAGGAATCAGACCAGAACATATTCAATTGACTGAGTATAGCGCCTCGAGGCAAGTAATGGCATCCGTTGGAGTATTAGAACCTATTGGCTCTGATACATATGTGTATATAGATTTTCCTAAAGAGGAATCCATGATTGTGAAAGTAGAAGGTATTGCAGGTTTTAAGCTCGATGAAGAACTCGATGTAAAATTCTTACCCGAGCATTTGCATTTCTTCAATTATGAGACAGGTCATCGAATTAACCCAGAAGAAGCGGAATAAGAAGACAAAGAGATCTAAAGGAAGTATTTATTCCTTACTAGCTAAAGAAATATTCTACTAATGAGACGATAGTAGTATTTATTCTCTGAAATGACTGGATTTTACCTTTCATTTGCAAGTTCGCTTTAGGAGAAAAATTAGATGTCTTCAATAATTAATGATGAATTCTGAACCTGTTTAATGAATAGTATTGAATAGTGATAAAAAGAATCATCAACTCTTAGTCGAATAAAAAAAAAGAAAAAAGGAAGTAGACGTAGATTATCTTCTACGTCGAATATAGAGAGTTACAAAACCTAACATCGCTAGAATACTAAATAATGCGAACCCAGGTGTATCATCTTCGGTAGTTGTTGGTTCTGTGGTTGGTTCCGTTGTTGGAGCTTCTGTGGTAGTTGTTGTGGTGGTTGTAGTCTCCGTAGTTGTTGTCACCTCTTGGGGATGGATTGTAACTGTTACTATTGCTGAACCATAGTTTCCTGTAAGGTCATACACATTGATCCGAATTGTATGCGCACCTTCACTTAGACTAAGTACTGTACTAGAGTCTGCTAGGCTAATACTAGGTTGTAATACACCATCTACAAAGAATTCAAGGTAATCAAGACCTGCTATAGTTGCATCTGCAGGATCCGAAACTGTCCAGTCAAATGTTACATCGTATGTTGTGCCTGATACAATTGTGAATTCAGATGCATCTGCAGGTGCTGTAAATGCGGCAACAGGATCAGTTACGTCTTCGACAAAACTAATTCCTGGGCCAACAGCCATGACTGTGGTTCTAGTAGAAGTTGGGATATCATATCCATAGGTTATGTATTCCTGTAACCATGTTGAGTTTCCACCTTCTGGCACAAGAATGTCTACATAGTTAGGATCAATATCACCGTCTACACCGCCACCAAAGACATAAGCTTCAGGTGCAGCATTGTGTTGTCGGTAATTTGTATAATCATTACTTCCTACCATGACAACATATTTCCAGCTTGTGTCAGCTGTACTTCCAATTAAGGAGGCTGGAACAGAGAAAGAGATCCAATAAGTATCAGTTGTATCATTCAAGTCTGTATTAATAGATATACCAGTCCCTGATTGAACAACATTAGTAGAATCATTCCAATACCATTTTTCCCAACTTGTAACTTGGAATCCATGATCCCATTCAATATCAGTATTTACATAAGCATTTCCATAGCTGTCGGTGCTTCCACCTGGTGCATTATCCACCATTACCATAAATGTTGGATGCGAAAAGCCTGTTGGACCACTCCATGGATTACTATTATTATACATCTTAAAGTGGAATGTAGTTACCCACTCATTACTAGTAACCGTGAAATTAAGAAGATCTAAGAGCCCTTCGTAGGGGGCAAATGAGACATCAGTAGGATAAACACCGTATTCATCACCTTGAGGATCTGTCATAGAGAATACTTGTGATTCTGGAGGAGGCACAAGTACAAACAGAGATATATTTGCGGTAGTCACAGAATTGTTATTTGAGGCATTGATGTAGAAAGTTACATTTGTTGGATACATATAAGGACCAATGCTTACATTAAATTTATCAGCTTGTGTACCAGCTTCTTCAAGGAAAGTGAAGTCTTTCGTATTCCATGTACCAGACATATTTGTCTCCCAATAGAGAGTAACAACTGTACCTGGTGGTTGATGAATGAAAGTTGTACCATTCAGAAGTTGGCCTACATTCGCTGTAATGTTGATTAATTGTCCTGGGAGGATAAATCCACCTGAAGGTTCAACTGCACTTATCTCTTCAATATCAACTGGGGGAAGGGGACCAATGGTCACGTTGTACTCGGCTGTTGGTCCATAACCAGTCTCAATCATCCAAGTAAGAGTATCATTTTCATCAAATCCGCCTGTATCCATTTCCAAGCGATACCAGTCATTATTACCTTCATAATCACCGACAACATGAGTCATTGATACATTCGTCCAAGAACTCCACATCATAGCACTATAATCATGATATTTTACCTTGAAAGTAGCCCAATCAGAGGCATTTGGGTGATCGTGGGAGCCGTACCAGACAGATATTTTAAATTCCAATAGGAATCCTTTGGGCATAAGACCACCGAAGGAATTATCCGCTTCATTACCAGCCCAACCAATACCTGATGGTTCTGGAGTGAGCTCAGGGTTACTATCACCATCTGCATCAACTTCAATTAAAGCATAGTTTGAAACTTTCTCAGGAGCTGCACTGTTGAAACTATTTGGGATCAAATCAGCAGGTGAATCTCCACCACCACCACCAAACATGGCAGCTACAATGTGTATTTCAGCATTTGCGGGGATTCCAGCAGGATAAAATAGAGACCATGGAATAAATGCTTCATAATGGACTATTGATGAACCAGCGGCCGTGGAAACATTTCCAGTGCTGGCGTTATATCCAGAATCACCAGGAACATACGTGAATGTTGTTCCATCTTCCACAGTAAAATTCCTGAGGTCCCAAGGGGAGAGTCCCCAAGTTCCAAGAAACCAGTTTGTTTTAAAACCGTTTTCAAATACAGCATTTCTATTCCAAGCATCTGCTGTATTATGATCTGTAACTCCAGTTGCACCATTATCTGTGTCAAAGAATACCAAAAATCCATTTGAAGCGCCTTGTAACGATGCATTCAAACCAACAGCGAAACCTGTGGCATTTAATGAAGTATACAAATCATTCAAACCCCAAGCACCACCAGTACCCCAGGCTTCATCACCATAATGGTCTGTAGTGAGGGTTTTATTGCCATCAAACCAATCATTCCCTATCGATCCATCAATTAGCACATCGTTATGTGTTGATGCATCCGATAAAATTGTGGTTGGGATAGCAGCTATATCTTTTGGGAGTACTACTAGCATTGAAACTGTAACAATGAGTAATACTACTCCAATTACTTTACCTTTCATTATATTAACCCAATATTGTGTTAGTTATGTTTTTTTAGAAGAACGTAAGAAACCAAACTAATAAAATAGCTTAATCTAATATGAGCTGTCATATTAGTTTCGTGATCTTAATATACAGGTTTTTTTGATTTAATTTTTAATCGTTATCATAAATAAATAGTATTTCCTGTGATTGGATTTTACGAAAACACTAATGGGGCGATATAAAATCCTTTTTATCATACTCTTCCCCATATATCTGGCTTTACGAGATGTGGTAGCTAATAAAAAGAGTTAACAATAGATATCCTTCCCAGACCTCTACTGTTTAAATGTGAAAATGATCCTTTGAATTTTATACAAGGAGCTATCCCTTTATTTTATTTTCTATTTTCTACCCCTATGACGGAGAGGGGTGAATTTAGGCACTTTTAGGGTTGTTTGATTTAGAAAGAAAGTTTAGAAAAACGAATTAAGAACTACATCATAAGATTAAAGCTATAAAATAAATGTCTTACTAAAGATTCGTGAGTTCAGATGAAGTCGAATAGATATATTTTCGTATTAGTGCTTATTTTTTCTATAAATATCGTCATTAGTACATCTTTGGCAAATCCAGATGGTACAAATGCTTCCCAAAAATTGGATCTTGTTTTTCTATTACATGCAAATCAAGCGAATGTACCTTATGGTGATGTTGCGAATGATTTATGCTATCATGGTGTTTTAGAAACTATGAGGAATCATCCTGATCTTCATTTTCCCTTACATTTTTCTGGGACTTTATTAACCGATTTAGCTTGGTTCAACACTTCTACGTTAGATTTATTAAGACAAGGCATTAATTCTGGTCAATTTGAAATGATAGGATCAACATATGCCCAAAATATCATTTATTCCCATCATGATGATTGGGATAATCAGATTCAGATTGTTAAACATCGTCAAGTTTTAGAGGAAATCTTAGGGATGGAACCAGTTGGATTCTGGAATCCAGAACGATGCTGGAATCAAGAGAGGTACGTTAAGCTAATCAGTGAAGGGGGTTATTTGTATACATTTGTTGAAGATCATATTATAAATGAAGGACAACCATTCACTGGTGAGTATGATGAATACATTGTGAGAAATACATCGGTAGATTCTGAGAATTTGTTAATCGTAAATGATGATAAAACGATTCTACATCTAATAGATACCATTGCAGGTACTACAGAACCTCCTACATCACCTACTGTAATTTCAGCAGTAGATAACTTGATCTCCTATCTGGATCAAGTGTATCAGAATGACACAAATGATGATTACCTTGTATTTTACGGGCAAGATATGGAGGCATGGGGATTATGGCAGGAAGAAGCTCAGACCGATGACCTACAAACAGTGGCAAGTAGACTAGATTATCTTTTCACTCGATTAGAAGAGGAATCCGATTGGTTAAATCTGTGTACACCAACTGAATTTATTTCAGACCTTCCTCCTGATTATACGTTTTCATATATACCATCCATACCAGATGGAAGCGCAGTGTGGATGCATAATCCTTCAGTAGATGCAGGTTACAATGATTGGTTTGACTTTTCTGAGAATGATTCACGATTAGATGATTATCGCTTCCAATTTGCTACCGCAAGAGATTATTTAAAAAATGCAGAGGCGTGGCTATCTACATACTATTTTTCAGGGAATGAAATCCATAAGACAAGATTCAAAGCAGCGAGTAAATTACTAAGTTATGCCCATTTCGTCTTTGCTGCGAATCAGTACGAGTTTGGATGTATTAACTGTTTTTTTCCTTGGTTTTACCGTGCAAAAACAGCTATGATTACTGCACAGGCTGCAATATTTGCAATGACTGCAAATTCATCAACTATGGTCATACAGAAAGATCTTGACTTTGATAACAATATAGAATTTATTATATTTAATAATAGATCTATGTTTGTATTTTCTGGACTTGGTGGACGGTTAATCAACTGGTATGATCTTTCTACAGGAGAAGTTTTATTAGCTAATGATCTCCCTAATACTTATGCCACTTGGTCTATCAATGGATTAGATTACCCATCTGGAACTTACCTCTCTTCTCCAATTGAATTAGTTACAGGTGCAGATCTATGGGGACGGACTACAAATTCTTATCTTCTTAGGCCTAAAGCATTTTATGATACTTGGGGTGATTCTGAAGCTGAATGGATTTGGCAGTCTAGAAATCGAACAGTTATTACAGGAAAGGATTTCATTCAATTTTATTTTGATTATTCAGATCGAATAGTTAGTAAAGTCTACTCCTTATCAGATGATTCAAATCAGCTCTCTATAACCTATTCAATCAATAATGGTGAATCTTACATAATAGAACCTAAAATTGGTTTAAGTTTAAGTCCTGGGAATGAGGATATTCTATATTCTGGTAAAGAATTTCTTGAAGAAAAAATAACTCAGAATGGAACACACAATTTCCTCCATGTCAGTAATTCGAAGTCCCTTGTTGACATTACTCTAACGGTAGGAAACACTGTCAATATAAATCCTACAATTCAAGATCCCATGTTCGCCTTAGGCTATTCTATTGAGCTTCCCGCCATTGATCAACATTCTGAAAGCACTTATACCTTTCTCATTGAGGGGACCAAAAGAGAAGATAGTGAACCCTCACAAACATCAACTATCAGTAAATCTACTCAGAATACAACAACAGATACAGAAGTAGTGAATGCATCTTTCCCAGGAATATTATATATTCCAGCAATCTTAATAATATTGGTTATCCTCCAAAAAAGGAAAATCTAAGTAGGAAATCTTTTTAAAAATCTTGTTAATTGTAAATCACAAACAGGATTAATAGGAAAAAGAAATAGAAGATGTATTAGATGGAATTTGAACTGTATGTAGTTATTGGATCAGTACTTGGTGCTGTGGGTGGATTTCTTTCACAATACTTACGTAAGACGAAAATTAAAAACGAAGAACTGAACTTTGAAGTTAAATTTGCAGTATCCGCTCTTCTCGCGATAATTGTGAGCTTTGTTCTTAGTACTTGGTTAACTCTGTCTGATCCCCTAATAGGTTTAGTAATTGGGTTCCTTCTTGGGTTTGGAGGAAAAGATACTATCGACGAGGTTCTCAAATACTATCGTGATTTGAAGAAATAAAGAATCCAGCATCCTTGAATAAGTTGGATAACTTATTCTTTTGGAGATAAGACGAATAGGACTTGAGTATCCCTCAGATGTGCTCCAAGATTGGCTGCAACTTCAGTTGCGGTATCTTTATTTGTAAAGGAGTTAAATAGAAGGGGTTCTTTCCATTGTTGTTCGCTGCAGTGTAGAGCAATTTCTCTTAAAAGTAGTTTCCAAGTATCTTCAAATCCAGGACGAATGGCAGTAAAGCGTACAATAATTCCATCGTCTATATATCCTCTCAAGGGAGCACCTGCTGCTACAAGGAGATTTTCTTTAAAAAACAAAACAGCATGATTATCAGGAACGACTCGATCTGCAAAATAAGAATTCCATGCTTCATTATTGGGAAACGCTTCTTTAATATTGGGATCAGTTTTACACAGGTCTATAAGGATTGGAATATCATCTATCGTACCCATTTTAACTGAAAATTCATGAGTGGATTCTTTATTAACTTGGGTGGTGTCCAAAGAATAGAAGAATGCTGTGTCTTTCAGAGTAAAGCCTTTATTTTTCGCAAATTCAGTTTGTCGTTTCCATGTTTCTGTAAAATAACCCATAACAATCTCATTTTCAGGATACTTATTTGATACATAATCTAGCATTTCATCAAACAGAAAATCTTGAACTTCGACAGGGCAATGTTCTAGTGCCCAAGGATAACCGATCCATGTTTGAGCGGGGGTTTCAGTGACAGTAGTTTGAATATATGCGAGAGGTTTTTCCTCCTCATCTAAAGCATATCTAACCCCAAACTTATCCTTTTTCTCGTTCATATAACGTTGTTTGATTTGCTCCGCAGATGTCTTTCCAAATGCCGAACTTGGATTTCTTTGCAATTCATCATTATAGATTTGAGCTTGTAACTCTTCAAATCCTTGATCAGGTTCATAATAGCGATAAATGATCTTCATAATTATCGAAATTTAGTTTTTATTTAAGATATTAATAAGGCTAGTATTTTGGCAAACAAGAGAAAATAGGGAAGAGGATCAGACTTTACTATTGTAGGATGTATGTTAGTAGAATTAATTTTAAAAGAAAAAAGAGGGAGAGAAGGAGCTGTTCCTTCATTAATTTGTTCTACGACGTTTTCGTGAAATATAGTATGAAAATCCAGAGGCAGTGATGACTACAGTTATCAGCTCAAACCCAGGTGCAGATTTTTTCATTTCTGCAGGTGTGATCTTCTTCACAACTAGGCCTTTTTGCTTAACTTCATTATCACTGACTGTGTCGTTATACTCCTGATCTAGGTCGAAACTAAGTGCTGTAGCTGAGAGCTTGGAGATAACTACTCTTAGAGTACCGTTATAAAGAGCGACTTGTCGTTCTACATCAGCAAATAAGTAAGATGTATCAGACACAGTTAGGATCAACATGGTCTGCCATGCTTGGAGGTCGTCAGAGCCAGACCTATAGGTTCCGAAAATATCTAAGTCACGCAGATTTCCACCATGAACATGAATTCTATTCTCAAATGTAACATTGAGACTCGCTGTTGTAGAATAATTTCCGATGAGATACACAGTAATATTATAAATACTGTTTCGATCCAAATCGAGAGGAATTCCGAAAACTTGATCATCATCAATTGTCTGTTCGCTGTTTACGTCGAATTCATCTGTACTACTGATCTGTGATTGTGGTATGAATGTACCTGCGAAGCCTGTAGGTGCAAATGCCGAGGAAAACGCTGAGAATGTCAATGGAGCCCATGATTGATCAATTGCCTCATTGGTGCTGATTTCAAGAGTCCCTGCGAATTCTGTCAGGGGGCTTGTTAAATTTTGAGCTGAAGTTGGATAGACTACAAGAATTGGTGTGTCATAATCTCTTGTTGGTAGATACTGACTGATGACTGAATTGTTTGAAGTAGGCCATGCATCCCACACTCCGTTCATTTCACGATTTCCCAGTTGTACACTGCTAGAACCAGTTGTGACAAGTTCATTGTATTTACTTACAACGGTGTATGAGTAAGTAATTGACTGATTTATATGGTCGGTTGTTGACAGATTAACAAAATTGACACGATTCTTTGTTAATGGTAACTCTATTGCAAAAATACTATCCTCATCGACTGTATAAGGTAAAGCTCCCGGGGATTCAACCTGTACTTTATTCACACGAATTTCATCATCGACATTGAAGTTAGAGAATTCAATTGCGTAAGATCCGCTAGGTAGGTAGCGCCAAGCTCCTCCAAAGAAATTCTCGTTCGCTTCATAAAACCATTGACCTGGACCTACTTCAACATACACATCATAATCGAATCCGATTGATGAATTGAATCTAAGAACAGCAGGAGAATTCAACGTGAATTCGTAAAAGATAGAGTGCTCTGGGGCAATATCTACGTTGAAATCAAGAGGCTCTGTTTCTTGGACAGTAAATGCAGAAATCTCTTGGAAGAAGATAGAATACGTGCCATGAGCTTCACCAGGAGAATACATGAAAAGGATTACACCTTCATCTTCAGTTGCGCGAACAGATAATCCTTCTTGATCAAGGGTGCCGGAAATGACTTCAAAATGTTCACCTAATAAATTAGTAATGGGTTGACTGCTTAAAACACCTGGTTTAACCTCTTCCATCTCAAAAACGGTATTTATTCGATAATATTGGTCTTTTTCGAAGGTTAGATTAAACATTCTAAGACTAAACATTTCATTTGTCGGTTCCACTAATTGATCAGTACTATCGTCAATGGTCCATGGTTCTCCTTGGTCGAATTCTTCTGAAAAGATAGTATTAACTTCTAAGTCAGGAATCCAGGAGGGAAACTCCCATTCATGTGGAGTGAGGGTAACTAAAGTTGAATCATTAGTACTCAGTGTGAATTGCTGAATACCCCCAACTATAGGAATAAACGGATAAGTCATCCTACTTTCAGGTACACCAACGGTGTATCCACCTTGTGGATACGCAGATGAAAACCAAAGATTACCCATTGCTTTACTGTTACTAAATGACACATCGAGAAAGAAACTGTCATTAGTTTGAACATATCCAGTATAAAGGGTACCTCCCTCTGCGAAGAATGTTGACGCATAGTCCTCGTGGAGTGAAATTGAGGCTTTCTGAGAGGCTAAGAATTCCGCATCCTTACTAGATTCTATTCTTACAGCACGAGGATACAACACACTATCAAAGAAATTATGCTGGGAACTGCGAGTATCATCACTTAGTAGTGAGGAACTACCAATTAGTTCCCCTCGAGTGAGCGATCGATCATAATCATTGAAGTTATTTGATCCCACATCTGTATACTGCGCCGTTCCTGACGGACCACTCCCACCAAGATAGTATACATTGTAATAATTTGTCCCTGGGGGAATTGTATAATAATCCCAATCACCATAAGATGCTGGATACGATTCAGGACGATAGGTATCTTCTACATCATCAACGGAGACTATAGGGGTTTGATCAGCTGCAACACTTAGGGGTGAAAGGAAGAGAATTACACCCGCAAAGATACAGAAACTGACCAATTTAAGCTTGTTATTTATTTTTTTCATTGGATTTTTCCTTCTTTAATCAAAATGACATGCATCCTCACGGAATTGTGTTATAAATAGCTTAAGAAATAGAAAAATTGATTGTTACATCTATGAATTTAAAATGCAAAGAAAATGTTGATATAATCATCAAAACTACTAAACTTCCTCTTCGTTTAGTACAAATCCTTGAAGTCAATGGAAAATCACTTATCTGTCTATTGTTTCATTTTCCGACGTCTATAGAAAATGTACACTAATAAAGCTAAAATCGATATGAATTCTCCCGCATAACTTGCCGCCCCAGGACCTTCATCATCGGTAGTAGTTGCGGTTTCATCTGTGGTAGTAGAGGGCTTTTCTAATTTAAGAAATTCTTCAAATGATAAAAGCAAATGAATATGGTCAATTAAAAATTGATTTTCATAGTCTTCACTTGATGTATAATATCTCGAGTTTGCTGTTGCAAAATTAGATCGCACCATTCCGAGGGTATAATCTGCAAAATTTCGTTTTTGCTTGAGGATGTTTGTTCGAATATATAACAGCTGATCGTTAAGAATTAAAATTGAGGAAAGATCAGAAGCGGTCTCATTATAACTAAATGCTACGCTCCAATCCTGTTGTAAGAAAACATCTGTAATATAATTATATAGTCGATTGGTTAGCATAGAAATTTCTTGAACTGAACCTAATAAGGATTCTAGATTATTTAACGCTAAGAACATATTCGATTGATGATGACTGTAAAACAAATCGGAAGAAGACGTTAAATTAGCTTCAAACTTGTGAGGTAATCCAATTGTGGAATCAGTGAGTGTTTCTAGAGTTTCTAGTAAAAGGGTTGCCTGCTCTGTGGTAGAATTAAACATAAAGATGATGGGGTGCTCAATAGTTTTTCCGAGCACTTGACAAAAGAGAATTTGATGTTCTGTGAGTAATTGAGAATCATTGAATGGATTGAAGGTACCTGTCTCATTATTGTATCCAGAGCTAACATTCTCCCAGAGTTGTTTACTAAAATTACGATATACTTGCAGGGAGTGTGCTTGCAACGGGATATTTGAAGAGGGGTAAGCTACTAAGCTTCTCAAGGCTAATATTTGAAAAACGAGGTCTTCAGACAAAAAGGATGATTTATTCCAAAGATTATAAGTGTTGAATACGATTTCCCGACCAAGATCCCACCATTCAGAATTTTCTTCGAATTGGCTTAAGATCCACACTAATTCAAATAATTCTAGATTTGTTATTGTTTGTGATCTGTTAATTGTACCATTAACTATGACAGGATTTATCAGAGAGCGATTGGAGGCAATAAGCGTGTTTATTAGTGATTCCACTTTTGGAATTGAGTCTGTTAAGTATGTTTCAGTATCTAGAGGGAGAGTTGTCACCACTTGGGTTGTTGTGCTTATTTCTGTGGTGGTGGTTGTCATCGGTGTTGTGGTAGTTGTTTCATTATTGTTGTTATTACTTGGAGAATCGAAGTTGATGATTGACCCTCCGAGCACTAAACTTGTTGATACTACAAGAATTATGATAACAGCAATGATTCTGAGTGGAAGTGTTCTTTTTGGTTTAAAGATTATAGGAGGTTTCCCATCCTTCATCTGAGATATAGATTTTCGACTTTGTGCAAGATA
This sequence comes from Candidatus Hodarchaeota archaeon, assembly GCA_016840035.1. GTDB lineage: Archaea > Asgardarchaeota > Heimdallarchaeia > Hodarchaeales > Hodarchaeaceae > Hodarchaeum. The sequence continues at coordinate 32,387 of JAEOTC010000121.1, forward strand.
TTCGTCCAAGTCTTCGTGTGATGGTGCTTCAAACCCTTTCTTTCCCCGAATATCACTCATATCCTTACATCAGCCATCATTTTCGTCATTGGAGTAATTTTGTACAGAAAATGTCAATTTCTGTAGAAAAGGGATGTTCCTTTTCATCTAACACATAAATCCTTTCGGTTACAAAGGGAATCCTTGGGAAAGTGTGAAGAAGAGGAATGGAGGTTGAGCTTTCCTCGAGGCATTTGGTAATACCCAGGATATTCACCTTAACTAAGTTTACATCTAATGGATTAGGGGTATGTACTAAGTCTTCTATCTGTTCTACTTGATTCATAATTGAAAAGAGCTTTGCTCCTTCAAGTTTTGAATAGCATTCTGAAATCACTAAACGTAAACCAGATATTTCTGATTTTACAGGACGAGTAACTACCATAATTTTATCCGAAACAACCAAAGCGTCAAGTGATCGATAAGTGATTCCAGGCATACAATCGAAGATGAGAAAATCAAACTCTTGTGAGTTACAGTACCTGATAAATTCAAATAATTTAGCAAGAATTCTCCCTTCACCATGCTGGGTTAACTTCGTGCGAATTTTGGATTCTTTCTGCTGTAAAATTTCGATATTTGAAAAAACACAATGAAAATTATCCATATTAGTCGAGTTAATCACTGATTCTGGTCCATGATCACCCACGAGAAACCCAGTAAATGATTTTGTTGCGTGAGAAACTGAAAAGGTACTCGAAGCGAATAACGACTGATGTGATGGTGCACGAAGATCAAAGTCGACTAAACAAACCTTTTTACCTGACAGAGCGAGTTTTACTGCAGTATTTACTGAAAGAAGAGTTTTTCCTACTCCTCCTCTATAACTGTGAAAGGTAATTGTCTCCATCTAACTATTCACTCCTACAATTCGATACCAGACTTCAGTTGCTCTGCTATCAGAGTCAATCTTTTCTCTTTTCTTCATTACAAAACCTTTTTGGGCTAAGAAATTAAGATATCTAGATTCTAAACCCCTGCTTCTTGAGGTCATATCAGCAATTTCTTCGCTTTTTACCCAATCTTCCTTTTTTTGTATGGCCTTATACGTTTTGAAGATGCCAGGTCGTGATTCTTGAAGATTGATAATCTCTAAGCTAGAAGGCATTGCTATTACACCTTCTCTTTGAACTTCAGCCGGTTTCACTGAATCTTCCGACCGTATGTGTGTTGGGAGGGTAGAAGATGAAGCTAAATAGGTATCAATAGAATGTAGTTTTTGAGAAATCGTTTTCAATTCCGTCAAAATCTGTGACAGAATTGTCTTCAATTCCTGATCCTGTAAATTTGACATTTTCGACATTCCCCTCTATCATCTTTTGCTTAATAAACGTTGCGCAATGTTGCACAACGTATTAAAAATGACAAAAAAAATATTATTTACTAAAATAATCTTTGATCACATTCGTTTCTAATTATTATTAATGAAAGTGATATCTCACTATCACTTATCTACCTATTCAGAACAGTTTAAAAAAATATAAACCTTTAACATACGAAGAAATGCGAGTTTTGATCATTTTTCAATAAAACATGGAAATATTGATGAAAAGGGTATGGATGGCTTCCAATGGTTGTGATAAGTCAAATCTGGATTCAACACCTAAACTGTACTCAGATAATCGGTCACTGTCATCTTAGAACGGGAAGTGAACTTGACCCTTTCTTAGGAGGAAGTATGTTTACTGCTTTGGAAGCTACTTTAGCAGATATTGAGCAAGAATTTAATTACACAATGAGTGGATTTTATGGATATAGAATCCCTGAAATCGAAGGGATGGGACTATTTACGGTTTCAGATAAAAATTTTAGAGTATATTTCTTATGTGAAGGGTTATACACCAAGGGGATTCCATATTTGGCAGGGAAAGCAATTTCTAGTAAGGTAAAGATGCTTTTTGATCATCTTCAAGATAAATCGTATGCAACTTCCTGTACACTAGCTCACAAATTGGAACAAGGGTCATATTGGTTTGATCTGATGTGTTCTGTAGGATTTGGAGGAGAAATTTCAGTTGAAATGATCGATGAGATTTACCCCTTGAGAAGCGTTACGATTCATACTAAATCTCATCTACAAACAAATTTTACCAAGATTTTTCAGCTAGAATCTTCTCTATTAGGTTCGTTAGGGTATGGATGGAAAGAGAGAGATGATATGATTGCTTCAAAAATTGAAGGAATTTTTAGAGAACCAGAGCGAAGCTACCTGTTTTATGTGACTATATTCAAGCAGATACGAGAATTCATACCTGCTTTCGAACCAAATACAGTTATCTTAACTTACCAACCTTCTGCAAGTTCAAGAACTGAGAATGCTCTTGTGGCATTTCTGTCTGCAAGAGGTGATTCACTTGATATTCGATATTGTATACCTGTAGTGAAGAGTTCGGGACTCGAAGGAACACCAACCAATCTCTTTTTACAAAACTTATTCCTGGATTCCTAATAAGTATCCTCTGTGGAGTATTTTATGGATTTCCAAGGATTAGATTGAACAGCTTCAAGTAATCTTTTAATTGATACTTATAACCTCGACTAAGAGAAAGGTCAATAAAATCATCGTATTCAAAATCATGGATAAAATCTCTAATATCCGAACAAATTGAGAAGTGGGGCTGTTGTTTAAGTGAAGAAATCCAATAAGAAGAATGTATTATCTCTGGGACTAACAAAACAACCCTAGGTATATCAACCGCAATGGGAACAGAAGTTTTTTTCTCAACCAATTTGATTAGATTCTTTGCTGTTTCCTTTAGTTGCTTTTCTGAATTTCCCTTTACTGCTAATACGTTCATACATTCAAGGTATGAGTAATAATCATCGAACTCCCTCCCATGCTTTGAATGGAATTTTTCAACAATCCCCTGTTTTTGAAGAAAATTATAGGAGATGATATGAATCGTTAATTCTACTGAATGAGAATTAATTAGCTTTTCTAAGTCGGTTGACCACCCAAATCTTTCTTTGACACGTGTTTCGATGTCTTTATCAAAATCGTATCCGTAAAAGGTACTATGTGGAGTAAACCACATAGTTGAATCGTCTTTTCCCATCTGAGTATGCTCCATGTCAATGAAACATATTTTGAGCTTCTTACGGGCAGGTGGACTCTCATCCATTTCCATTCTCTCACTCATAGTATTTTTTACATAGTTATAACTTAATTTGTAAGACTTCTCTTTGCCATAAGAAGCATACTTATATTTATCAAACTGTAACATACATACAGAACTATTTCAGATATTATCTAAACCCAATTTCAAACGCCGTAAATTGAAGGTATCAGTGACAATGGACACAGAAAACACAGTGAATTCTTCTTTTGAATCCTTGGAAAACTCAAATGAAACATCAAATCTTTCAGGTTATCTATTAATTTGGATAGGACAATTAATATCAATTTTAGGATCAGGTATTGTACAATTCGCCATAATATGGTGGTTAACTGAAGAAACTGGTAGTACATTTGTGCTCGCACTAGCAACTTTTGTAGGATTAGTACCCATGGTACTTATTGGTCCGTTTTCAGGAGTATTAGCAGATAGATGGTCAAGAAAAAAAATTCTACTAGCAACTGATTTTTTCCAAGCTTTTGCTACAATAGGCCTTATTATCCTCTTTTGGTTGAATATTGCTGAAGTTTGGCATGTCCTCGTGTTAATTGCAATACGAGGGTCTTTTCAAGCGTTTCAAATGCCAGCAAGTGTTTCTATTGTCCCTCAAATGGTACCAAAAACTCAATTGACTCGAATTAATGGTTTAGGACAAATTTTCAATAATTTAATTTTCATAGTGAGTCCTGTCTTGGGAGCTATCATCCTAGAATACTATACTATTAATGTCATACTATGGGTTGATGTTATTACTTTTTTTATTGCAGTATTCACGCTTATTCTTGTAACAATACCGCCCATAATTGCACGATCACAAGAAGGAGCTAAACCTGAAAGTGCTTCATTCAAAGACCAATTTTTCGAAACATTTCACTATTTGAAGGAACATGGATGGTTACCGCTCATCTTTGGTTTTACCCTTGGGAATATCTTAATTAATCCATTGTTTAGCTTACTGCCATTATACATTAAGGAGGTGCATCTAGGAGGTGCATTTGAGCTCGCTATTATCATTGGTGTTTTTCAGGTAGGAAGTTTAGTAGCGTCATTCTTGATTGCAGTAAGTAATTTCTCACCAAAAGTTAGCACAATTGTTGGATTTGTTTTCTCAGCTTTTGTTGGATTATTTGTAATGGCATTGGCCCCTAAGGGTATCTTCGAAGTAATGGTTATAGGGGCATTAGTAATTGGATTTTCTGTCGCATTCATTGATGTAGGGATCATAACTTTGCTTCAAGTGCATATACCACAGGAATTGCATGGTAGGATATTTTCGATCACTTTTACCTTAGTTAAATCTGTTTTACCAATAGCATTACTCTTCATTGGAGGTATTGCAGAATTTATTCCATTAAAAATCATCTATCTAACTTGTCCAGTTTTAGGTGTCTTTTTAATCATTTATTTAACCTTTATAGCAAATGTTTCATCACTAGACACAAAATTAGCTGAATCTGTTCTCACTTCGCAAACATAACATTTAATCCATCATTCTCCTCCCTTTTTACTTACTACTTCAGGGAAATTACATTTATTTAACTTAAGGGGTAAGTTAACACCAACAGATTATCATCCCAACCAGTATCTTGAGCGTTTGCTGTATGCCATCTGACCTCTCCTATAAGTTTATCCGTCGTTTAGTCAAATTTAGTGCCAGAATCGGGTACAGACTAGAGGTAAAGGGAAGTGAGAATCTCGCGAATCATCTTGATGGATTGGGTGACGGAGTCATCTTTGCAGCTAATCATGAAAGTGTCATCGACGCGTTTCTCATGGGATTAATTGTACCACCAGAAATATCTCGAGTCTTTTTCCTTGGAAAACAATCTGCCCTCTGGAGAAACCAAATCTGGGGAACAATGATGGATTATTTCGGAGTTATTCCTGTTCAAAAGAAAAATAATGATGAAGCTATTCGTAGAGGTTTAGAGGTACTGCATAAAAACCAAGCATTAGGAATTTTTCCAGAAGGACATATCAGATATTCCCGTAAAACTCTTGATGGTAAAGTGGGAGTTGCTAGATTTGCTTTTGAAACTGAATCTCCAGTTGTTCCTGTAGGGATTGTAGGAACCGATGGTGTTCTTCCTTATGGAGGGAATTGGCCAAGTGCAGGAAAAAAGGTTACTCTTACTGTTGGTGAACCAATTTATCTGTCATATGATTTTGATAAGTCTGATATTTATAGCTTAGGTGCCTTACGTCAAGCCACTGACCTTGTTATGTATAATATTCGACATTTAAGTTCAGGTTATGGCGTCAATCCCCATGATGCCTCAAGTTTAAAGAGTATGAAGGGGGTTGATAAAATTCTAATACCACGCAGAAGAATGCAAGTACTTCGTTCTCAACAGTTACTTCAAAGCCAGAAGAAAGATGTTGTGGATCATTTCACAGAGTGGATGTCTTCACTTGAAAATGATTGGGAGAGAAATCCCGCAAATGAAGAAATCAGTCGGCCTATTCCGGCAAAAGGTGCTAGCGAAGAGTTTCTTGGATGGTTGAACGATCAATTATAAGAAAACAATTTGGGGAGTTTAGCTTAGGAGTTAAATTGAGCATTTATTTGTTTTATCAAAGGCCTAAACCATGCAAGAAGAGTTAAATGACCACCAGGGTAACGATATAGCTGTTTGTCCAGCAATCTTGCAAGTTTATAAACACGATTGAAGGGAACGATCCTATCATATAAACCTCCAATGATCACAGTATTCTCGTTGGTTGTAAACGGATAGAAAGATTTTATATTAGTTGGATATAAGATTTTATAACCAGAGCTTAGACCTTGCTCCTTATACTGTTGAATATAATTATTTGCGATTGGTACAATCTTGGTTTTTGAAGCAAGACCAAAAAGAAAAGGACTAGCTAAGGCTGCTATACAATCAATACCTGAAAGAACTTGAGAAGAAAGGGCAACAAGGTGACCCCCAAGAGATACACCGAAAAGTATCACACGATCGTACTCCTTCTTTAGATACTTGATTAGGAATTGAATCTCGATAATAGATTGATTAAATGCCTCAAACATCCTAATAGGGTTACCATTTATAAAATATGCACCAGAAAAGGGAGAATCATAAGGAACGCGATGATGATGGTATGGTAATTCTAAAGCAAAAATATCACTTTTGAATTGATTGAAAATGAGACGAAAGTAAAATTGTTCATGAAATATAAAATGCGATTCTGCATAACCATGAATGAAAAGAAAAGCTGTTTTCAACGGTTTAGATTTCTTTTTTCGATATTTATGTATTATAATTTGTTTAAGGGGATCGAATTTAGAGTCATTAAATACTTCATTGGATATTGGTTGATAAGGAGTATATACGGATCCAATCGATTCATGAAATAACCCTCGTTTAACTGTATCTTTCCAAAGGATCTCTCTATCATTTGAGTTCTTTAGAGTGAATATCTTACGTGGATTCTTCTTGTAAAAGGGTAAATATTCTTGGATTAAGCTATCATTAAGCAGAAAATCTTCTAAATATCCATTATTTCGGTATTGAAAATAGGATATGACCGGATATTCAAGTAAATCAGATGGAACAATCTGGAATGTCTCAAAAAGTTGTTTAATGATTGCACTCAAGAAAATCTGTCCCTGATTGTATTTAACAATCTTAGAAATTCTTTATTTAAAAACTACTATATTTGAATCTCATTCAACTTGACAGGACGTTCTGAATCACCTACATTCTCTTTTTGAGAAAAGTGCCGTTCCGATACTCTTCAAATGCTATTCGTAGCTCTTCTTCTGTATTCATAACAATGGGGCCAGCCCATGCAATAGGTTCATTTATCGGCTTTCCTGAAATTAATAGGAAGCGTACTCCAGTATCCTCATTTGTTGTAACTTGTACAGTTTCTCCTTCTCTTTTGAATATAACTAAATTGTCTTGCTTCGTATATTCCTGACTATTAGGAGTAAATCGTCCTTTTCCCTCGAAAATATAAGCAAAAACCGTGTATCCATCATTAACTCCATGTTTAAAGGTTACTCCAGGGGGAATTTCAACATCTAGATAATGAGGTTCTGTAATGATCTCTTTTACTGGGCCTTCGGTTTCTTTATAGTGGCCAGCAAGTACACGTACTTGAGTACCATCTTCTTCATTTATTACAGGAATGCTAGATGCGTGGATATCTTGGTATCGCGGATCGATTAGTTTTGATACTCTTGGGAGGTTTACCCATAACTGAAATCCTGATAGCTTTCCTTTTGTTTGTTGGGGCATCTCTTCATGAATAATACCGCTTCCAGCAGTCATCCATTGAATATCACCTTCACTTAAAGCTCCTGAGTTTCCAAGACTGTCTTTATGCATGATTAAACCTTCTCGCATGTAAGTAACAGTCTCAATTCCGCGATGAGGATGCCAAGGAAACCCCGCTATGTAATCATTGGGATTGTCAGATCCAAATGCATCAAGAAGTAAGAAAGGATCGAGTAATTTCGTCTCTTGATGGCTGAAAACCCTTTTTAATTTAACACCCGCCCCATCCATGGTAGGAATACTTGATTGAATTTTATCAATAGTTCGAAATCTAATCATAAGAAGAAGAGATTCTTGGATTCATTTAAGCTTCTCTCTGATAAAATCACAATTTAGGATTTCAAAAAATCGAAAGAAGTAAGTTATTCGAACCTAGATACCCCTAGAAGATGGATAGTAATACAAATTCATGGATTGAATTAACTGCTCTCTAAAATCTCAGAGAGACAATAAATGAATAAATAAAATGTGAGGGGGAGTATTCACATCTTAGATGCTGCTAATCTAATATCATCACTCTTTACAGTTTTACGACCAGAGTTATTGCAAATTTCAACAGCATACTTTGACAGTTTTAAGCTGTGTTCGGTCAGAACTGTATTAAGTGCGTCTACTGCATCAGCGGAAACTCGGAATGCACCTGCATCACGAATTAATCTTTCAACTCTAGCACTAGCAAATCCACCAGCTCCAGAGCTTGATTTCTTTGCGGGTGCGGCTTTTTTGACTTTTTTAGCGACTTTCTTCTTAGCCATATTTTTCAATTCCTTTTCTCTTAAGGTAAGTTTAGTAACTTGTCGTGAGTTCTACATAAGGAACTATTCCCTTTAAAAACTTATTCCATTATATCCGGTGCATTCTAGAAAGCTAACCTCAGACAACAATCATCTGAGGGAACATGAACAATTAGAGATATAGCTAGAGGAGGGAAGCTAGAACTTTCAACTATCTCGGAAAATATGAGAAACCTGATAAAGGTACTACTTGATTATGACCAAAGAGATTCTCATATTCAGATATAGATTTTCATGAATAAGGACAATCACTCTTAGCCAATTTAAAAGAAATATAAAAATATTGATTCTCAACAGATTATATGAAGTTTAAAGCGCTATGCTTGTCTAATTTTGAATAAATTTGCCATTTAAAAAAAAGAATTATGAAATAGGACAAGGAGTTAAAATAAATTTCAAAATAAGAAAATGGTAAATGCTCTGCGAAAATATGAAATACTCCTCTGAACAAGATGGTGAGTGGAGATTATATCCAGTGAAAACGAAATTCTATACAGATCTAAATGTATTTTATCAACATGTTATCTCATTTCTGCTTAACCATGAAGCGGAGAATAATCTCCTTTTAGGAATCCTAAATACTTTGAAAAAAGATATTGCTACTTATAGTAAGGAAAATCCCCCTATTTTTATTTCAGTAGAATCGGAAGATATGATTGAATTAGTTTCTATAAGGACTCCACCTTATAATCAACTTATATCATATACCAAGGATTTGAAAATGATAGATAGATTGGTAGAAGAGCTCAACAGGAAGAAAATGAAAGTTCCGGGAGTTTTAGGTTTTAAGGAAGGTGCCTTAAGATTTGCAGAGAAGTGGTGTGAACTACATAGTCTGGAATTTAAGCTGGAAGTTAATGAAAGGATCTATAGGCTAGAACAGGTGAATCCAGAAACACTCGGAACAAATCAAGTTGAACTAGCAACAGATGAAGATGAGACTATTATTTTAGAAATGTCTAAGGGTTTTTTCTTTGAAGCCCTTCCTGAAGAGGCGATTGAAGTGACTGATCTTGAAGCTTCGCAGCAGAGGATGAAGAAATCGTTACAAGATAAAATGATTTTCGTTTTAAAGGTTGGAGGGCAAATTGTATCTATGGTCAAACAGGGTCATCATACACCAAATGGCCAGATAATAAGCGCAGTTTATACACCTCCTCAAAAGCGTAGGAAAGGATATGCAACTGAACTCGTAGCTAAAGTGAGTCAAAAAACTCTCTCTAAAGGGAAAAAATATTGTTTTCTATTTACTGATCTCTCCAATCCTACATCAAATAAGATTTATCAAACAATAGGATATCGTCCGGTCACTGATATGGATTTATATCGTTTTCATGAAAGGAAATAAGATGAAAAAGAAACAAAAGTGTGTAAAATGTGGAGGAGCTTACACAGTTAATGTTCCTAATAGTTTTTTCGAGAGGGAGGAACATCTAGTCATTAAATGCCCATATTGTAGCTCCATTACATCTATGATGATAGAAGATGGAAAATTGATTCCTGAATCCGAAGCAAGCACTTATCTAAGAAGTTTACCACAAAAACAAGTCGAAACTGAACCTTGGGTTCAATTAATTAAATGAGAATAATTTTCAACTATTCTGAAAGATCTGAGAAGTTAAACCTTCGTTTTTTATAAAAAAAGATTTTGAATTGACTTATAGTCAAAACAAATCTAAGCAATGTCTCTTCTCGGGGTCCAATACTTTAAGACAGATATAAAGAAAATAATACTTACTACCCCAAATAGAATTGTTTCTGGAATTACTTGTTCTAGAAGAATATCATTCAAAAGAATTCCCGCCACATCAATGTAATAGAAGGGAGAAAGATACAATAACCAATCCAATTCTTGATTTATATACCATATCATCGGTATGAAGAGCGCAATTAGAAAAGCACCAACTAGAGTTATTGGGATGTACTTTAAACGTGGAATAGAGGCAAATGCTACAAATAAAACAAGAAATAGACTATAACCGATCCCTAAAAATATAAAAGTTAATACAGTTGCCCAAAAATCAGTAATTACGATATCTGAGTAAGTACTCATAAGTATCTCACTACTATACATTGCAATAAAATTACAGATCAGGATGATCCATAAACATAGGATAGTGGCCATTGTTCTTTGGAACAAAATTCGTGGACGTGTACGGGGCATAGACCAGGTAATTTCATCGTAACCAGCATTTTTATCACGTAAGACAATAGTATAGGTCATTATGAATAGAAATGGACCATAGAAAATCCAATGGAGGGTGAAATACTTTAAAATTACAAATCCTGCAAAAGTTGGAGTCATTGAATGTCCAAAAGTAAAAGCTGCTAAGATAGGAGAATCTAGCACAGCAGTCATTTCAGCAAATAGCAATGTCATTTCCTCGTCTCCAGGGTAATTTTGTGCGATTAATGCTTGCAAAATACTAGTTACAAATAAATAGATTAAGATAATTCCTGCAGTAGATTGGAGTTGATCTCTAAATGCCGGATATCTCCATCCAATTCGTGAAAGTATTGATTCAATTGGTGTTCGAAAAATAGAGATTTGTTTAATCTTAGTAATCAACTTATTTTGCCCATCTTCATCCCTTCCACTTTTAGTATGAGATGATCGTGTTTCAATGTAATCTGTTCGATATAAGAAGAAGAGGATTAGGGAGATCAAAATAACTCCTAGAAAAAGGCATTTAACAATATATTCTTCATTCCAAGTTCCTGCTAAACCATGTCGGAGGGAACCAATTTGAGACATGAGATTAAGATCATTTATAAATGCTAAGGCGTCAATTCGCTCGATTTCAGCATATAATAGATTTAATGTAAAAGAAACGATAAAGAATATACCACCAAAAGCGTATCCTGTTCTGGTAGAGCTTTTGATAGAGCTACCTAGTGTTGTTACCATTGTTACAATGAAAACAAAAAAAATAGGAAGAACAGAAGCGATTGTAAATGCAGACAAATTAGTACTGGTATCATTTGATATTAAGAGTCCAGCACTGATTAGATAAGCAGGAAGTATTGTAAGGGGTATTAAAAGACAAATCATGATTAAATTTTCAATAAAGTTCCATAAAATTGATTTTTCAGTGCTAAAAATTAATTCTTTTCCATCTTTTTCATTGAAGGGTAACATCTTCACTCCTAAAAAGATCCCTATAACTGGATAAAAATTTGTTAATGCGAAAGTAGAGAAGAACATTAATAACCATATCAACATACCATATTCACTCACATCTGCCACACCCATTAACATTTGAAATAAGGGTATTGAAACAAATGTTTGAACCGCTTCAGGACCTGGGTAAATAAATCCAAACAATAGAGATATTACTGTAAAGATTATTAATGCAAGAAAAAAATAACCTCTGTATCTCTTGAAGTTCAACCAATAACGCTGAACTATATACTTAATTATCAACGATTTCACCCTTTTTTCCTTCATAGAATTGTAAGAAAAACTCTTCGAGACTTGCAGGGGGATAGACAAGTTCTTCAGGATCCATAGCGAGAAGAGCTCCCATATTATCTTTAATTGAGTCCTCTGTTCTTATTAATAACCTAACGAAATTATCCTGTTTCCTATATTCTAGAAGTCTTTCACCAAACTCATTAAGACGGGATTCATCTGGGTTTTTTAGACGAGCTTCAAGAACACGTGGTACATCTTTATTTAAATCGTTAATATCTTCAACACTAATCAGAATACCATCTTTTACAATCCCAACACGATCACATACTTTTTGTACCTCTTCCAGATTATGTGAACTCATGAATAACGTTTTACCCTCATTTTTAGATTGTAATAAAAGCTTAAACACTTCTTGTTGTAGTAATGGATCTAATCCTGAGGTAGGTTCATCCATGATAAGAACGTCAGGATCATTCATAAAAGCAGAGACAATGCCTACCTTTTGTTTATTCCCTTTTGATAATTCACCAATTTTTTTAGTTAGATGAGGAGTTAATTCAAACCGATCAATGATCTCTTGACGTCGTGATGCAGGTTTAGCGCGCATAGCTTCAATGTAATTAAGAAATTCTTTAATCGTATAATACTCTGGAAGAGCTAACTCTCCAGGTATATAACCTATCTTCTCACGGAGCTTTGGATTATCACGAGTAACATTTTCTCCATTTATTTTTATATATCCACTTGTTGGCAGTAATGTATTTATCATACAACGAATAGTTGTTGTTTTTCCAGCTCCATTTGGACCAAGAAAACCAAAAATTTCCCCACTTTTAACATTTAAATCTAAATTCTCTATCCCACAGGTTTTTCCATAATATTTTGTTAATCCTTTAATTTCTATTGTAATATCAGAGCTCAAATTCTTCACCACGATTAGAAATAGAAATAAAAACAATAATCTGTTTAAATTGAATAAAAATTATGCTAGAATCAATATCTAAAATTTATCTGTTTAGTTACAATTTTTCAAAGTCCGAATTTAAAGACTGTTGGTTTAGGTAATTTGGTTTGAAAAAGAACCATTTCAGGCCAGTTCTTCTTCTATATATGTTTTATATTGAAAATAAGATTGAAAAACCTAGTAGAACGCAAACAATGAATTCTTCTTTCAGAAAATTACTCGAATTAACCTCAATGATATTTGTAAATAGTTTTAATGTATGATAAAGATTGAAAGTTCGGTAACACTCCTAGGTGTTTGAATGGCTTATACATTTCCCCAAATGCAATATATAGTACTCTCGTGGTTATCCGTCCTTTTGGCTATAAGTGGAACAATTATTGTATTTAGGATATATCGGAAACTTAGAGCTAAACCATTGATCTATCTAGAATTAATTTTAATATTTCTGATCCCATATAATATTTCTCATGGTTTGTTATTTCTTGTGGGGTTTGAGGACCAGTCTGTAATGGAACTACTTTTTCGAATTCAAATGGTTTTCCTTTTCATTGTAGTTTTCTTCCTAGTTTTCTTTATAGAGTCACTAAGAGCTGATAGTCCTTCACCATTCATCTTGATGGCGCTTGGTTTAGGAATAGGTAATGGATTAGTCATGGCTATCATTCCTGACTCCATTCAATTCGATCTTGAAATAGGCCCTTATCTTGCAGATTTTGCACGGATAGTATTTGGAATTGATCTAGTGTGTCTAGCAATTCTTTTAACCTTAAGAATTGGTAGGTTCATTCCATACGTCCCCGAAAAATACTTTAAACCGGCTCTCCTCTTTTATTTTGGGTGTTTAAGCCCTATCTTATTTCCATTGGTATTAGTAAGTACAAAAATATCGTTAGTGATATTAGGGATAGAAATCTTAAGTGTAGCATTAGGTACATTCATTGTAATTATTGCAATATTACTTGATGAACGTGTATTACGAGTTTTACCTTTCAATGCTTATCGAATATCTGTCATCAATATGAACATTGGATTATCGATTTTTGATGTTCTTTTTAAGGCAAAACAATCAGGCCCTAATTCTAGTGTCCTCATTCCACATTTAATGACTGCAAATTTCCAGTTTGTACAATCTGTTATCCATGATACGGAAAAAATTAAATCAATTGAGACTGATAATTATTATTTCATATTTGAAGCTTATAAAGATATAGTAGCGTTTGTCATCGCTGATAAAACCTCAATGTTGATCAAATCTTCATTAAAGGAATTTGTTAAGAGCTTTTATGAAAAGTTTGGAGAAACTATTGACTCCTCCGAGATTAGTCAATATACCAACGCAGGAGCATTATTGGAATTATATTTTGCTTATCTCCCAGCATATAAAATTGTTTCTATCGGTTCTTAAGAGACGATACCCCTTTAGACCAATCCCTTGGGTATCCATTCATTTACTCATTTCTGGAGGGGGAAATTTTTATTTTATACATAGTTACCCTTATTGATACTTCATGGGACAAAATATACTCAGTTCACAACTCATTTCGGTACTTGATGCCATGATAGATCCAGTCCACATTATAGATAGAGATTTCACAATCATATTCATGAATGAGGCGTTTAAAAAATGGAACGCCCATTTTGGGTTTAAATCACAAGTGATTGGGAAAAATTTGACTGAAATTTTTCCTTTTTTGTCAGATAGACCATTAGCCGAGTATAAATATATTTTTGATACAGGGGAGGCAATGGCCATTGCTGAAAGGACAAATCATCGACGAGAAGAATTCTATAATATCCAACGCATCCCAATAATGGACGGGGTTACCAATGAAGTTTCTAACATAGTTACAATTATCCGTGATGTAACTAAAAGTGTTAGTGTTATGGAAGCGCTTAAAGAATCGGAAAGAAAGTACCGATCGCTAATTCAGACAATGGGAGAAGGAGTATGGGTAACAGACAGATTAGATAGAACGATCTTAGTTAATTCAACACTCTTAAAGATGCTAGACTATTCGGAAAGCGAAATGCTCGGAAGAAAAGTAAGCGAGTTTTTAAGCCCAGAGTATCTTGATGCATTTGAGGAGGTACGGGAACAACGTTTGTCTGAAGAAGTACCTGCTTCAACTTATGAATTGGTGTTTTTAACGAGAAACGGTTTAACAGTCCATACTAGAGTGGCAGGGACAGCATTATATAATGAAGAGAATGAGATGATTGGTTCATTTGGAGTGATCTCTGATATTTCGACTGAAAAAAGATTTCAACAGCTTCAAGAACGATTTATTGGAGTAACAGCTCACGAATTAAGAACGCCTTTAGCGATTATTTCTGGGTACTTAGAACTTCTACTAAAAAATCCCTCAAATACTAAAGAACATCAAGACATTTATGATGCAATGTTCAAAAACGCAGCAAGGTTGCATCAGCTCGTACAATCGGTACATGACCTAACGGCAATCCAAGCTAATGTTTTTACCATCAATCCAACAAAAACCAATCTATTTGAGTTTATTTCCCAATTTAAAATACAAATCAAAATGCTTTATCCAGATCGAATGATTATTATTGACGAATTACTCCACACACTTCAGATTGATCTAAATATAGATGCTAATAGAATAACACAGGTATTAGAGAATCTTGTGGATAACGCAGCTAAAAATTCACCTAAAAACAAGATCATAGCAATCAGCTTTAGTCATACGGAGGATTCTCTCCATGTTACAGTTCAGGATGAGGGAACGGGAATATCCAACCAGAAACTCTTTCAATTATTTCAACCCTTTTCTCATATCCCTAGTGAGTACTCTCAACGAGGGACAGGTTTGGGACTTTACATTGTAAAATCCATTATTTCTGCACATAATGGGATAATGAGTGTCTTTACACAGGAAAACAAAGGTAGCTGTTTTTCTGTATCGATTCCTAGCATTGATGAACAGTGAGAGTTAAATTTACCCTTGTAAGCTATTACTCAAAAAATCAAGAACGGTATGTTTATATTCAGGTAAATATTCATGATTGAAGTGGGTACCTTCCTCTGGAGTCCATAATTGTGCATGTTTAATCGTTGTGCTTAATTCCTTGGAATAAGTGTAGGGGAAAATAATATCCTGTTTTCCATGAATTATTAAAGTAGGGACACTTATTTGTGGTGCAACATCTAAAGGACTGTAATCTCCTCTTTTAAACCTTCTAAATATTCTCCGAGTAATAAATGAAATACCTGGCATTAATACCGGTGTTAGTATCCGAAGTGCAGGCTTGTAGACAAATCTTAAACTGAAGGGAAATGCATACGGAGGAGATTCTGCAATGATTGCTTTAACTTGGGAATTTTTTACACCAGCCAAGAGCGCTGCTCCTCCTCCGATTGAATGGCCACATAAAATTACCTGTTTAGACCACCAAGAAATTGTTGCTTTTAGATCCTGAGTAAAACGTATTATACTCATCCCGAAAAATTCTTTATCGGAATTTCCATGATCTCTTGCAGAGATAAGAATTGTTGTATAACCTTTTTCACCAAAAATCTTTGCTCGTGCAACCATACGTCCTCTATTACGTCCCCAACCATGAAGAAGTATTACTGCTGGCTTACTATCCTCTGATTCCTCTTTATTGTCTAAATTTTCACTAGGTACAACAACCCAGCATTCTAATTTTTTATTATTTACTGTAGGAATCGAATATTCTTCTATCCTTCCCCAATCAGGGATATCTGGCACTGGATCCCTCGGAAGTTTAGCTAAAATAAACATGATTACGATGCAGAGTATTAAGTAACCCAGGATTAAGGAAATCATAACTAGACTTAATTGGAGAAGAATTTCGACCATAAAATGACCCTCTTTAGAGGAAATGTTTATGAGTTCTCATACTCCTTGGATTAACAATCTTTCAACAATCCTTTATATTTCATTCTTGATCTTGAATAAAATATTAATTATAAGAAAATAAGGAAGTTTCTAACGAATTAAATTCTAGAATCCCTGGAAAACCAATTAGAAGAGGAAATAATAATGAGTGATAAAGCAGAATATGAATACTGTCGATTATGTGGGTATGTACGACGAGTGGGTAAAGGAGGAGTATGTCCTGCGTGTGGAGCAAGAGAAAGAGCATTCCTACCATATGAACATAAAGCTTCAGAGCAGAGACGCATGTTCTTAAAATTAGATGTACATCCTGTATCTGTTCACTTCACGATTTCCTATATTGCAGTGATCGCATTGCTGTATATAATCTCTATATTCTCTTCTGAATTGGTTGGAATATCAATAGAAGGAACGAGAGATCTTCAAATTATCTTTTTCCCATTTCTAGTCATTGGAGGTGGAATTACAGGGATTATTGACGGAAAAATTCGTTTTAGAAAGCTTACCACTCCTTATCTACAACGAAAAATTATTTTAGGAAGCGGTCTATTTGTTATTTCAGTTCTGATCTTTTTCGTACATAATCTTAGCACAACAGATGGATTGATCGGATTACTTGAAGGA
The DNA here is from genome assembly GCA_016840035.1 of Candidatus Hodarchaeota archaeon. Taxonomy (GTDB): domain Archaea; phylum Asgardarchaeota; class Heimdallarchaeia; order Hodarchaeales; family Hodarchaeaceae; genus Hodarchaeum. The sequence continues at coordinate 49,506 of JAEOTC010000121.1, forward strand.
TTGTTGATTTTCTCAGCATTTGGAATTGCAAGCTACCTAGGTTGGATTGGTGCAGAAATGATATGCCCCATAGTTCCAGTCGGAAGACCGAAAGAGTAATATTGAAATCAAAATGGATCAAAATTAGGATGCAAGAGGTAATCATAACTGTCACCACAAGTAAGGTCTGTTAAAATGATCTGCCCATCCTGTGGAAAACGACAAGGAAATTGTTTCGTATATTGTGTGATGTGTGGAACAAGACTTAAAACCGACTCTATCCAATTAACCCATCAAATCGAAAAAGAATGAGCATCAGCGCTCAATTTTGGGAAACGATTTGATATTGGAGAGAGGTTCTTCTACCATATAATCATAAGATGTTTTCCACTCTTGTTTATTAAAATCAAAGTTCTCAGGATAGAAATAGTAAAGCATAGATCCTTGAACTTTCGTGTCAAGCACATGTACCTTAAAATTCGGGATATTTTGCCATCCTGCATAAGTGAAATCAGAAGCCTGTCCTGGACTCATGGTTATCCAAACGAGAAGTTTATTGTCTTTCAGAATATCTAGCGATAAAAAGAAAGGGGGAGCATCTGTTCTTACTCTATCATATAATTGCTCTTGTTTATGTTGATCAACTTCCGATCCGAAGGCGATAATAGTTTCAGTAAGGTCAAAAATCTCTCTATCATACATGAATCTATATGAACCAATAAATTTTTCTTTGACTGTTATATAATCTTTCAGAACAACATCTTTGTCTTGACCTGTTTTAATACAAATGTCATCTACTGTTAAAGAGGCATTGGCAGTAATCAATCTTAGAATTTTTGCTTGGGAGGGTGTAAATTCTGAAAGATTCTTCTTAGATTCATCTGGAGTGGGTAAAGGAGGTGGATCAGTATCAAAAGTTGCGAACCAAATAGACCAAATGAAACTCCAACTTGATGTTCCTGAGTTATATTTTTCTAAGTCTGGATGAGAAGTTACTCTTATTCCACTGCTTTCTGAAATTTCGAACGAAGTAACAATTCTCTGTTCCAAAAGTTTATCAAATAAAATTTGGATGTTTCTCTTTGTTCCAATCGGGATGTCAAATTGAATAAACATCCCTATATTTCCACCAAATATTCTAGTCCGATAGTGAGTATATGGATGAGCCGTACATAATTCTTCGATAATTTCAAGACATGAAAAATTGGGAAGTATAGTGATAACGTGTATACGCTCCAATCCCAATGATTCAGGGTTATATATTGCAATTGGATCTTGGATTACACCTTCGGTTTTTAAGAAAGAATACCGTTTTACTGCTTCTTGTTCTGTTAAATTTACTTGTCTGGCGAGCTCACTCATAGACATAAAAGGATCTTGATTTAATGCAAGTAAAATTGCAAAATCCTCAAATTTGAGCTCCATCTATTTTCACACGCTAATTATTAAAGTATTTTAAGTTTAAATCATTAACAACGTTCTTACAGGTTCAGTACCACCTCGTCCTCCAGGTGGGTCAAAGATTAGAGAGTCATACGAGTGAATTGCACTTTTATAAGCTATATATGCGGTACAATGTATACCAACTGTATACCAGCCTGATTCTGTTGCATGATTAAACATATACAGGACCGACTGTTCGGAGGGTTCCGTCTTAAGATAATATCTATGTTTAAACGTCAAACCAGATGGGAGTTCTAAGCCAACATCAAGCTTATAAAAATAAATAATATCCCAATCTTCTAAATGAAAATCTAAGGTAAAATGAACCACGATGTCGTCTTCTTCACCATCAAAATCTGCATCACAATAGTAGGCACGGTCAATGGTAATTGTCATTTTTACAGGTTTGATTCTTTCCCATTCAACCTCATCCTTTTCAACGTCGTCCCTTTCTTCCTCAACCCATTCGTCATCATAAATCGTGTAACCTTCGTGAGCTAAAATTGGAAAAGAAGAAGCGCTTATAAGAAAAATAAAGAGAATAAGACAACCTAATCCTAGAAACTGTTTCTTTTTCATAGAAAATATACTCCTGTGTAAATTGAGGAATTATAACTACGACATAATTTTTATACATTTGCGAGGATAGATTTACTAGACCGGTTTATATATAGACGGGTGCAAAAATATGCGTCCATTCGTAAAAAACGAGTTCCTAGGATTCGTTTTAAACTTTTTTAATTTTTAGAAAGGGAGTAAATAGAAAAAAAAGAATTTTCTCCCTCTGATCCCTTGTTCAATTTTTTTGGTATCTATTCGAGTCTATCTAAATGGCGCACACCAATGTAGAGAAGTAAAGCCCCAAGAGATAGTGTAGAAAATGCAACAACCACCATAATATAATAAAACGAGTCTATGATCCCAAAAGTTACATAGAGATACATATCCAGCATGATTAAACCAAAGAAAAAAGGAATCATTATTACAAATATGATAACCTGCATGTTGATCATGTATTCGGGAGCTTTTTCGTGATATGCAGGATTACGAAGGAATAAACCGGTGGAAAACAAAGTTAATCCAATGGCCATGGCCATTTGAAATCCTACATTAAAAAATATTTCATAAAGCTTGATTCCAGGAACCAGAAGAGAAATGATGACTTCTAGTATAATGGCTAGTGGAACGATAATTAGGAAATAATGAGTTAATTTCATTTTGACAAAGGAGGTAGTGGTCACAGGCGTTTGTTTGTAAAGCAAAAGATTTTCTTTTCCTTGTATCGCTATTTCTCCTACAATAAAAGCTGTAAGAAGCGGCGTGATCATTATTGTACTAACGATTGCTCCTTCAGAGTCTTCAGGTTGCATCAAAAAAATATTCATCGCTGCAACCAACGCGATAACATACAATAACATTGTCAAATTACGAATGGTTCTAACATATCCTTTCCAACTAGCAACTACCATCGTAGCAAAGGGGCCATTTCCGAGTAACTGTCTTAAGAATCGGTAAAACATCCTATCGGGTTTAGCCTTAGCAGCTGAAAAAGATTTAAGTTCTAAACTGTATAAACGATTTGCTAGTACTATTCCAAAAAGAAACACAAGAGCGGTGAAAACCACAAGAAATAAAGCAGGAAAAAGTGCATTAGAACTGATTGCGGAAAGATCACCAGGATTTCTAGCAAATTCTATAATTATTTCTGCTCCCCAGGAACTAGGAAATAAGTTTAAAATATCTTCAAACCATTTTCCTTTCTCAGGATCCAGAAGAAAGTCAAAATAACCACCCATTGCAGCATACATAATCCCAACTAGGGGAATAACCATTAGAAATGCTACACCTTTTCCAATATCTCGTCCACGAGCATTTTTCATTAGAAATGATCTGACAAGAACAGCTGTAACATTCCCCATCCATGAAGCTGTTAAAAAGGTCAGAACGAAAATTGCTAGAATAATAAGTACCTGGAAGACATCAATCCCCAGAGGAATCATACCTATTGTGAAAAAACTTCCAATTATCAAAGCAAAAGTCACATAAAAAGGCATTTTACCAAGGAATTCACCAAAAAGTAAATTTCCAGGACGAATTGGGGTAGAAAACAAATTCTCAAAATGATGGTCCTGGATATCTTGGAGAATACTCATCAAGGGGAAAATGAAAAACATTAGGAAGAAGAAAAATAGAATAAATTGGACAAGGACAACGGCGACAAGTGAATATACGTAAGTATCCATTTCTGAAAGCATAGATTCGGCTAGAGATGGCCCCAAATAGAAAATCCAAAACACTAATCCCCCACCAAGTAGATAAGGAAGGAATGGACGAAGTTGACGAAAACGACTTGTTATTAGCCGGTAATCTGCCTTTGCAATTATCCACCATTGAAAAGACATCATCTTTCTATGCCCTCCAGGGGAGAGAACTTGAACTAGGATTACCCCCAGTAATTGCAATAAATGCTTCTTCAAGAGTTTTGGTCTGTGTCTGCTCCTTAATATCTGTGATGGTGCCTACAGCAATCAATTGACCTTTATGGATAATACCGATACGATCACATAATTCTTCGACTACTGGTAATCTATGACTGCTTATTAGAATAGTTTTACCTCGTTCAGACATGCTTTTCACCAACTCTTTGACAGTACGAGCAGCTCTCGGATCAAGACCAGCTGTAGGTTCATCTAGAAAGATTACTTCTGGATTATGAATTATCGCGGAAGCTAGCAACACCTTCTGACGCATTCCTGTGCTGAATCCCTCAATTAGGTCATTTTTTCTATCTGAAAGATCGAAGAATGTTAAGAGTTCATTTATGCGAGTCTTAAGCTCATTTTTCCTCAGACCATATAGGGCTCCCATAAGCTCTAGAAACTCAAAGGCTGAGAGCTTTGCATGGACTCCAGGAGATTCTGCAAGCAATCCGCATATGGATTTAACCTGCTGTGCATCTTTTAAGATGTCAAAACCATTTATACTCGCTGTACCGTTAGTAGGTTTTATCAATCCATTTAACAATCGGAGTGTAGTTGTTTTTCCAGCTCCATTTGGACCGAGGAGCCCAAAAGTCTCTCCTTGATGAATAGTTAATCGTAATTCATCAACAGCTCTGATTCGTCCATTTGAATAATATTTGGAGAGATCTTTGATCTGTATTAAGCCATTTGATATATTTAAACTTTTGTTTGTTTGCATTAGATTTTCAACTTCGTTAATTCAATTATTTGATTCTATTTCCACACGTTGTACAAAAGAAATCATTTCTATTAACTATAGAACCGCAATCGGAGCAGTAATCATATTTCAATCTGGAGTGGTCAATCCATTCTGTTTGAAGGTGGTTAGAAGGACTCACTTTGTATTTAATTGATCGACCAGTAGCTCTATTAGACTGTTTTGACTCTAGTACAACTATTATAGGAATTACAGACGCAATGATCATAATTATTCCCAGTATAACAAATACACTAGAGATAGAAATCTCTTTTACGAAAATTATTCCAATCATACCTAGTGCAAGGAATATTAAGAGAAAAGATGCAATTAATAGACCTACTAAGTTGGGTTTCTGCCCATCATTTGAAGGTGGAATGTATGGAATTATTGGAATCATAATTTTTCACTGTTTGATTGACATTAATCGTCAATTACTAATTTTTGGTAACATACTTAAATATTCTTCGAATGGGGAAAAATTCTAAAAAAAGAAGTAAATAGTCTTTAATGAGAAAAAAATTGTGAAATTCCATCATAGAATTGCCAAAGATGTGTGAAATTAACCAAGAAATATCATTGGATAATACTCAAATCGGTATTCTTATATTTTGAACTGAAGGAGGTGTGAATGTCTGTTTAGGACAACCAGAAGGTTTAAAAGGAAAATGGTAATTAACTTAAATTGGTAATATCAACTTTCGAAAGTGTGGACTTCTAATGAAAAAGCTTTCTGACTCCGAGTTCATTGTTATTTCAGAGATATTTAGAAAGCCATCTATTACATTAAACGAATTAGCAGAAGTTTTAGAGAACGCAAAAAATAGGAAAGTTAGAGAACCGGATAAAGCAGTTGATTTAAGATCTGTCTCTAAATTTAAATCTGTTGGATATAAAAAAATCAGAGAAGGATTAGAGAAATTAGCAACCGATTTTCGTCTTGATTTATCATTGCAAGCTGATAATCCTGAAGAGAAAAAAGAGGAAGAAAGCATTAATCACATTCTACTCAGAAATGGAATTTTACGCGGTTTTGACTTTCGAGCAAATGCCATGGTATATTTATTTTATATTCTTGAGGAGCAGTCAATCCTTCCTTGGCAGGCTCATCATTGCAGACCAGAGTGTGAAACCGATTGTAATCACATTCTTGATAGTCTCCGCTCTGAACATGGATTACCCTCGACAAACATACAGTTGGAAGTACTCGAATTAATTGAAATTACTATTAAAGAAATAATAGCTCGTGAAACGTGATTAAAATGTCTGATCTCCCACATATAATTGGTTCTGATGTTCCTTCTTCACCACCAGAAAAACCACGAATCATTCGTCCTAGTCGGAATTTTTTGTATAAAAACTATTTTCTTTTCTTATTAACGGCCATTCTTTTTATTGCGTCAATGGTAATTTTCTTCTTTATTATTAATACCTTTATTGGCAGTTCTCAAGGCCCAGGAACCCAAAAACAATTAACAGATATGTCAGTCCTCATGACAGTGGGATTTTCATTACTCTGGGTGATTCTTTTTGTAATTTATGGAGTGGGGATGTTTATTTATGTAAAACAAATGGTATTCATCGTACATGGAAGTGAAATTGTGGTTAAGAAGGGACTCATTAATAAGACGGAAAAACATGTTCCATACAGAACTGTTACTCACATCAGTATGCGATCAGGACCATTTGACAGATTATTTAACATTGGAACTGTAGAAATCCAAACAGCTGGTGGACCAAGTTCTTCTCTAGAATCAATGGCGGAAGAAAAACTCGAAGGAATAATCATTTATCGAGAAGTCCGTGATTATATCCTGACCCAGCTTCGTCTTTTCCAACAACAACAAAAAGGAGAGATATCTTCTGATGAGTCTGCCATAATTCCCTCAAACGAAACTGATCTTTTAAACGCTCTCTTGGATATAAAAGTAATCCTAAAAAACAAGTTCGAGAGTTTAGAGGAGAAATTCAGTCAATTGTCTGACCAATTAAAAAATCAGAGGAAATCCTATTAGAAATTAACGTATGAGAAATAAATGTACCGTCTGATGTGTTCCTAAAAATGTCAGCTAATAAAGATTCGGTAGAAGAACGAATTCTGATCGATTTAAATCCTGAGATTACTGCAAAGATAGATGTTTTAGTGGAAAAAGGATTATATCCTGATAAAAAGGAGTTTCTTGAACAAGCAATAAGAGCTCAATTAAATATCCATCAGGAAACCTTTCAAGAGTTAGAAAGAGTACAAAATTTTGTAATGGGCATCGTGAATTTTTCTGCGGAGGATCTGGAAAAAACAGTAGCAAAAGGAAAGAAACGAGTTATTAAGGTTGTAGGACGGTTATCTTTCTCATCTAATGTTACTCCTGAGCTGATAGACCGTTCAATTGACAAAATTATCATTGCAGGAATTTTAAAAGCTCCTTCAAATGTTATGGAAACACTGAATTCTAAACGTTATAGTATTTTGGGATCAAAATATACAGAAAGTCATAGGTTAACTTCTAGAACGGAGGAATAGTCTAAAGATTATTTGGAAGTAATTTCCTGTTAAAGAAATTCATGATTTTTTACATATTTTTTTAGATAGTATGAAAAATCCAAATTATTCGAAGTTCAGAGACGATTGATATTAATTGTTGACCCTTTTTTTGTCCTCTACATCATAAATTTCACCCCCGATGGAGAATTCAAAGATGAACCACCACAAAATATCTAAAACGCGGATATTCCCTGTAAATACACAGATTCTCACCTTATTTCTAGTAACTTTAGTGATAATTTCTACTATCAGGATAATTGAAGCAAAACCACAAAAAACTTCGGAAAATATATTGGACGGTGTAATCAGTCAAGATGAATATTCATATTCACAGAGTACGGAAGATGGTAAATTTATTCTTTATTGGGAACCCACAGATGAGAATACAATATTCTTCGCAATGCAAGCATTGACAACTGGTTATATGTCAATAGGAATTAACCCTTCTCAGCGAATGAAGGATGCAGATATGTATTTCGGGTGGGTAGACTCAAATGGTTCAGTATTCATGATAGATGCCTTTGCAGTTGATGACATGGGTACTCATCCCCCAGATACTGAATTGGGTGGTACAAATGATATTCTGGACTATAATGGGAGTGAAAATGCACAGACTACAATTATTGAATTTAAGAGACTAATAGTATCACCTGATTCAGAATATGATAATGCTATTCCGATGGTAGGTGAAATCCCCATTATTTGGGCGTATGGAACTTCGGATAATTTTGAAGTTCACCATGGAGTTGTTAGCCGCGGTACAATGTTCTGGAGTCTAGAAGGGGCAAGTGTATTAAGGTTTGATTTCAGTCAACCCTTTATCTTGGGGCTAGCTTTTCTGATTACTTTAACAGGATTAGTAATCTATGTGGATAGCAAAGGTCGTCCTACCAGTAACAACGAGAAGACAAACAGTGGTGAATAGCTATGGCTGAATTACATCCTATCGTTTTACATTTTCATATTGCCAATCTGGCATTGAGTATCTTTACCTTACTACTTGCAATCACTGTGTCTGCATTTGAGCGAACAGATTTTTTTAATCGAAAGCTCGTAAAAAGAACATTTCGTGGTAGGGAGCTTTTGAGTCAGCAAACTTGCAGAACGTATGCTGATAAATTTGAATTTGTAGCATTCATGTTTCTTCTTTATGGAATTGTAACTTTTTTTGTAGCAGGAGTTGCAGGTTTTCTAGATGCCTCAGGAAATATTGGGATTGGGGAAATTAATCTAGATAATCTTCTCTTAGGGATATCAGAAGCAAGTCTCAGCTCAATACTTGGTTATAAAGTTATATATTCCATTATTGGAGTCTCCTACTTCCTCTTCGCAGCGCTTATCCGCATATATTTTGCCAGTTACCGCAAAGAAAGAATTTTTTCACAACATCCATTATATTGGATAGTCCTTCTCTTAAGTCAAATTCTTGGTTACATTCTTTTAACGCTCGTTTCTGGAGCTGGAGCAATTAGAGTTTATGGTGGAACCTTAATTTCTGATATTCCAATCTTTGGGGAGTTCTTACCTAATGGATCACTGGATCCTACCCCCATCGTCCTTTTGGGTACTGTATTAATCGTCTTCCTCATTATCATTGCTGGTTTTTCAAAGAAACCTCCAGAAATCGAACCTCCTCACGAAGGAGAGCATGAAGAACATGAAATAACTCTTTGGCCTGCAGCACTAGCATTCGGCACAGTCTTTGTTGCAGCTGCTATCATTAACTTTACTGATGGCAACGAATTAGCAGCTTTCGGTTTCTTCTGGACATTTTTTATTGTACTGATTGGTTTCATCTTTAATGAAGCATTTAAACAAGATTTGTTTAGAAGACCACGTGAAGGATGGATTTGGTTATTCCTTGGGAGTGAAGTGATTCTATTCTCTATGATAATTGGGACAAGTTTCGGTCTAAGAGTTGCGTCTGGGAGTAATTGGCCTGATCAGAGTCAGATTCTAGATATCCCTCTAACAGCAATTAATACATTTATCTTAATAATTAGTAGTTTTACTATGGTGAAATCGGTAGATGCAATACAGCAAGGTAAACAAAAGTTATCGCGAGATTATCTTCTCGCAACTGCGGGATTGGGAACACTATTCCTTGGTATTCAACTAACAGAATATCTAGAGTTGTTTGCACATCATTTTACACCAACTACGAACCTATTTGGATCCACATTTTATGTCCAAACAGGCCTTCATGGAGCTCACGTATTCTTCGGTGTCCTTCTAGTTATCTTTACAACACTGAGAGCTCATCAAGGTGGATTTACCAAAGAAAATCACGGCAGTTTAGAGTTAGTTGGGCTCTATTGGCATTTCGTTGATCTTGTATGGATTGTATTATTTACATTAGTATATCTAATATAGAAGAGAAATTGATTGAATGGGTGAAATAAAAATTGAAAATAAAAACCAAAGTCTCGCTAGCTAGTGTACTATTTGGATTATTCTTTGCAGGACCAGTTATTTCAGGGAGAGCTTCCACGGCTCAATCTACATATACCTCTCAGATTGAGTTTTTATTCCTCCTTGTTGTGCTGGTATCAATTTTAATTGCTTCTATAGTTTTTGGATTATTGATATACATAATAATCCGCTTTAGAGAAGGAAACACAAATACTGTAAGAAAACCGATCCAAAACGGAATGCGCTTGGAAATCGGTTGGATAATATTCGCCACGATAATTGTAGTTTCCCTCTTTGCTGCAAGCTTACCCGCAACTAGTTCGTATTTTACAGAGCGAGATGATTATGACGAAGAAATCCGTGTTGTTGCATATCAGTATAACTTCACATTTACCAAAGAAAATGGGAATACAACAACAGGATTTGTCGAAATTGAAGTAAATAGAGTATATATGCTTAATATTACTTCTATCGATGTAATACATTCATTTTATGTCCATGAACTGAGTATAAAGCTTGATATGGTTCCAGGGCGTTACAATATTGTATATTTGCAAGTTCTGGTGCCGGGAACTTATGAAGTTCATTGTGCGGAATATTGTGGATTTGGACACTATATCATGGAAGCGAGGATAATCGTAAAGTAAATAAGAGGAAATTAATATGAGCTCTCACAGTAGTATAATTAAAGACGGTCAATTCAAACTTTTTCCGCTCTTTGTAGGCATTCCGTTTGCAATAATTGTATTCATAGTTTTGAAGATTTTACTTGGTTCTTTTGGTTTCATACCAGAATTAGTTTTCTTATCTATTCTTAGTTTCACAATTTATTTGTCCACTTATGATAAAATTGATTATATTAGATTAATTGGAACCACAAATCATGCTGAAATTGGTATTCTGTATATTCTTTTAGCTATCGTAAGTGTATTTATTGGAGGGACGCTAGCTATAATCATGAGAACTGAACTGGCTTTTCCGGGTGCTACACTTGTAGATTCGGAACTGTATTCAGTTATTTTTACCGCTCACGGTACAATTATGATATTTATGGTTATTTTCCCATTAGGTGCAGGTTTTGGTAATTATCTTGTTCCTAGATTAATAGGAGCACCTGATATGTATTGGCCTAGGTGGAACAACGCAGCTTTATGGCTGCTAATCCCTTCAGGGGTTTTAATCTTTACTGCACAATCGTCTGTGGGTTGGACATTGTACACTCCTTTAAGTGCTGAACTCTGGGGTGTGGGTGTAGATATGTGGATTATAGGAGTATTACTTGCGGGTGTTTCCTCTTTAGTGTCTGCGATTAATTTCATTATGACTGTTGCTACCATGCGTAAACCTGGATTGACATGGGGGAAGCTAGATCTTTTTAGTTGGTCCATTGTAGCCACATCAATTATCCAATTATGTGCCACTCCCTTAATAACAACTGGACTCGCTCTCTTACTCTCAGATCGTATATTGGATACAGCATTCTTCTCAGCAGTAGGATTTGGAGTAGGTTCGTTTTTATGGCAACATGTGTTCTGGAGTTATTCTCATCCTGCGGTTTATATTATGATTCTTCCTGCGATGGGATTAACTTCCCTTATGGTTTCAAAGTTTTCTAGAAATGAAATCTTTGGATACGAGCTAATGGTAATATCTATGATGGCTATTGTCTTTCTTGGTTTCCTAGTGTGGGGTCACCATCAGTATACTCTTTATGGTGCAGCCACAGATGCGTTTACAACCACCTTGTTCTCCTTATTAACCTCATTAATAGCTGTACCTTCGGGAGTCAAAACTTTTAATTGGCTATTTACAATGTGGGGAGGTAATGTCAAGTTAGAGATCCCGATCGTGTTTCCGTTTGGTTTCATTATCGGGTTCGTCATTGGAGGAATAACTGGGGTTTGGTTGAACATTGTTCCAGTGGATATAATTGTTCATGATACAGCATTTGTGGTGGGTCATTTTCATATGATCATTTTAGGAGGAGCACTTACTGCGCTTATTGGTGCCTTCTATAATTATTTCCCCGAAATAACTGGGAAAATGTATAATCGACCCCTTGCTTGGGTTCATTGTATCATGTGGATCATTGGTTTTTTGATAACATTTAATTCTATGATGATAGCAGGATTACATGGAATGCCTCGTAGATATTTCGATTATTCAACATTTGGTAATGTTGATGTTCTCGCGTTTTGGAACTTTTTAGCGACCGTAGGTGCATATTTGATGTTCCTCTCTGGTGTAATCTTTGTAATCAACATGATTTACAGCTTAAGTAAAGGTCCAGAAGCAGGCGATGATCCATTTAACCTATCACTTGATGAGGTCCCCACAGTTTAATAAAGTAACCCTAGGAGATAAAAAAGATGGTAACACAAGTTGAAACACAAGATACTCATGAGTATATTAAACGGCCGTATTTCTTAGTTTTTCTAATGCTGGGGTTTTTGACGGTTCTTGAACTGAATGTTGGATTTATTTCTGATATAGCAGGAGAAGGATCAAATGTTGAGGGATTTATTAATTTAGCGCTAATTACATTAGCAATTCTCAAAGCTTATCTTGTTGCTGCATTTTTTATGGGAATTAAATATCAAGATAATCCCAAGGTGGTTTGGGGGGTAATGTTTGGGATTCCTATGTTCATAGCATTACCAGTAGTTGTAATCCCTGCCTTAGGGACAATTGTCTATCTTTGTGGAATATAATATAAAGTGTATAATCGATGTGTAGGTATGGAACAAAGCACTGTAGTCGGAACAATTATAGGATTTATGATTCTAGCTGGAATTGGGTCTGCTTTCATCCTCTATCCCTTAAGTCAAAATCAAGTATTACCCGTTATTAAACCCGCACCAGAATTTAGCTTAGTAAACCAGGATAATGAAACTGTGGACTTACAGTCATTTTCAGGAAAGGTTATAATGCTGGGTTTCCTTTATACTCAATGTACTGATGATTTATGCTCACTGATGACTCAAGATTTCAAAACACTCCAAACCTTACTTGGATCCTCATTTGGTATGGATACTATGCTTATTTGTATTTCATTAGATCCATTATTTGATACTCCTACGGTATTAAGAAACTACGCTCTATCCAATGGGGTTAATCTAAGTGGGTGGCAATTTCTGACGGCCTATGAATTAGATACAATCCAAAAGGTTGTTGATGATTACGGAGTGTTGTCTTATGTCAATGAATTTGAGGGATTGGTAAATACAACTGAAAATAACACCACCTTCAATCTAAAGATCAGTCATGGTAATGATACTCAACCGAGTATCCTAATCCATTCTTGGGTGAGTATGCTAATAGATCAAGATCTTTTGATACGAAAGGTATATACTCGTGTAAGCTGGGTTGTGAGCGCTGCACTTGAGGATATGAGGAGTTTATTGTAAGGAAAGAACGTGGTACTATCACTATTTCTTTTTCTTTCTTGAAAGTACAGTAACCATTGCTAGTAGTCCTAAACCAAGTGAGATAATGGGGAATTCATATCCAGAAATTTCTTTTTCATCCGTAAAGGTAATTACAAATGGTTTTGCTGATTCATTTCCGATTATTGGATCATCAAAGGCGGGAGAGAATAGATGAGTATCTACTGTTTTATTAAATAATCCATAATCTCTATTATCCCAGTGAAGGTGTGCAAATACAGCCAATTCTGAAGGAAGGGTTCCTGCTTCTTTATTTGACAAGACATACTCATTGATATCTACATATAGATCAGTATTGACTCCTTGTTTCAATGGAATATGTCGTCTTCCAACCATTGGGCCTAAACCACTGTCGTTGATATGAATTACAAGCCATGCAGGTCCAGGAACAATGACTTGATCAATGAAAACTTTAGCGTTTGTTGTGTTCACATCTTGATCACTTACGATTATTGTGGTAGAAAAGGTCTCTGTGCTCGAAAATTGTTCTACGGCCTCTACACTATTTTGATCCTCCAGAATGAGGTCCGCTCCGTCAGGCTCAAACATCATATTCATATTCGTATCATTATAAAGTTTGGCGACTAGCTGAGTAGTTCTCCCCATTAGGGGTAAAGTTATTCTGACATAAAGGGTGTGGTTAACTCCTGAATCGGAACTGGTGAGGATTTTTGGAGATATCTGGGTATGATTATGACTCATCCCCACATCCTCCATCGTTGAACTATATCCAAGTAAATCGCTAGTTGAATTATAAATTGCTACAAAACCCATATGATGGACATTTACTCTTACTACTACCTGATCATCAACTATAGGTTGATCTTTTACTATAAAATCAAACCCAACATACTCTGTTACAGTTTTTGAAATAGTTATCGTACTTGAATTTTGATTTATCGAAAATAAAATCATTACAAATAGAATTAAAGATAAGTACTTACTGTGTCTCATAAATACCGCCAATTTACCTTTTATGTATCTAACTAATAAAATCAAGTCTGTGGAATTAGTAATATTAATAGAGACATGAGAGGTGAGAAGAAATTATTTCTTTTGTAGATAAAAATTCCCGAGAAATTAAAAGTTTTTATTACAGAGTATCTTAAACAATTTTTCACTCAAGGAAAGATTTTATAATGAGTGATATTAGAGGATTAAAAATATGAGAAGATATTACGCAGTCTTATCTGTATTATTACTTAGTTCTTGTTGTTTAACTGTTCTAACTACTAATAAATTTGTACTTAACAAGGCACACGGGGAAAATAGGACTAATGATATTTTGATAACTTCTAATAAGACAATTCCAGTCGATTTTTCTGAGTTCTTACCTGAGATTATATTACCTACAACAGATAATCATTTTATCCTGGTTAATAATGATAATCCATACGCAGACATTAATATTAGGAAAATTGATCAAAACGGTGAATTAGTATGGAATAATTCATTTGGGGGAGAGGCCTATGAATACCCATCCTCGGTCATTGAAACACAAGACCACAAGTATGCAATTCTTGCTCAAACTGAATCCTACGGAAACGGATGGAATGATATTTGGCTTTTGAAACTAAACTCTGATGGAGAAGTAGAGTTAAATAAAACCTTTGGGTGGGAATATAGCGATTATGGTAGTGAAGTTATCCAAACAAGTGAGGGTAACTACGTTATTTTCGGTTCTACCAAATCGGAAATATTAGATGATGATTATGACTTTTTATTGCTCAAAGTTGCTTCATCAGGAGCAATGAGTGATTTTTTTACTTACCATCAACGAGATAGAGATTATGGACAGTCTTTTACACAAACTCAAGATGCAGGATACCTTTTAATTGGCTCTACGCTTACTTTTGGTAGTGTAAATCACAAAGATGGATGGATTATTAAAACTGACCAAACAGCAGAAGTAATTTGGAAGTACACTTATCAAAGTCAATTGGATGAACTTCTAAAGAAAGGAATCCAGACTGAAGATGAAAACTATGTAATCACTGGGATTGCTGAGAATGAGACTGCTTCTTATTCCAAGAATTTCTTTGTATTCAAACTTAATTCGGAAGGAAATTTAATGTGGGACACATCCTTTGGTAATTACTCACATATTCAAGATCTTGACATTCTTGAAATAGGAAATGACCAAATAATCATTTCAGGATATGTAAAGACCTTTGAGAAAGAGTATTTTATCAATACAGAACTTCTGCTGATTGGGGAAGATGGAGTTCTTTTAACAAATAAGACCTTAAGTGATTGTATGCCTGTGAAATTAGATCAAGGTATCGAGGAAGGAACGTTTTCATTTCTGGGTATTAAGTATCAAATAGAGATGGAATTGGATGAAATGAAGGTCAATTATTTTCTTTCCCGCTTAGAGTTTAAATGTCCAAATGGTTTTAAAGCTGACTCATCAATTTCAGGGTTCATTTTCCCTTTTGTTATTACTTTTGGAGTGATTGTATCACTTGTTCGGAGAAGGAATGGCTTAAAATTAAGGAATCAGTGATTTTTACCAGTTTATTTTGATTAAAGATAATTCATCCAATTTAATTTTTCCTGAAAGACCACCAAATGTCAAGATTATTTCGAAAATAATTGATATGATGACTTACATTGGTGAATAACTCTCCAAAGATGTCGATTATTTGAGCCTCAAACAATTTGATTTATAAAATTCAAACAAAAGGCCTCTTAGACTGATTTGCCCAAAGGTTTCAGATTCAGTCAATCTCCCTAATGTGGAATAACCTTGAAATCCTCTAAAGACCTTACAGATGAAAGTTCAGACACTGGATTGGATTTTATCCGAAAAATAGTGGAAGAAGATATAAGGAATAATAAAAATGAAGGACGAGTTCACACGCGTTTTCCTCCTGAACCAAATGGTTGGATGCATATCGGACATGCAATGGCAATCTATCTCAGTTACAGCATTGCACAGGAATATAGTGGCCTTTTCAATTTACGCTTCGATGATACCGACCCATCAAAAGAAAGTATGGAGTATGTTGAAGCAATTAAAGAGGATATACAATGGTTAGGGGCGGATTGGGAAGATAGATTATATTTTGCATCAGATTATTTTGAAAAATTATATGATTTTGCCGTTGGGCTTATTAAAGCTGGCAAAGCATATGTATGTGACCTAAATGTCGATGAAATTCGAGAACAAAGAGGATCTTTAACAGAACCGGGTGTTAATAGCCCCTTTAGAGATAGATCAGTCGAGGAGAATCTTGACTTATTCAAGCGTATGCGTGAAGGTGAGTTTGAAGATGGTTCTCGAGTTTTAAGAGCAAAAGTGGATATGGCATCGCCAAACTTACTTATGCGAGATCCTATCATGTATCGGATAAAAAGAGTAAGTCATTATCGGACTGGAGATGACTGGATAATTTATCCTAGCTATGACTATACTCATGGAGAGTCTGATGCGATTGAAGGAATTACCCATTCTCTATGCTCACTTGAGTTTGAAACCCATAGACCATTATACGACTGGTTTGTAGATGAACTACTAGCCATAGGTAAAATAGAACATAAACCCAGACAAATAGAGTTTTCTCGCTTAAATGTAACGTATACTATCACAAGCAAACGAAGACTATTAGAATTAGTCGACGGGGGGTACGTTTCTGGCTGGGATGATCCAAGAATGCCGATTCTTGCGGGATTGAGGAATCGTGGTTTTCCAGCAAGTGCTATTAGAATGTTCTTAGGAAAAGTGGGTGTGACTAAAAGGAAAAAGAATATTGATATGGGTCTATTAGAAGCCTGTGTGCGGGAAGAATTAGATCGTGATGCCAACCGTGTAATGGCTGTTTTAAACCCATTAACAGTTATTCTTACCAACTATCCCGAAGGACAAGAGGAATATTTAGAAATACCTAATCATCCAAAAGATGAATCACGAGGTACTCGTAAAGTCCCGTTTTCAAAAGTCTTACTGATTGAGCGAGACGACTTTATGGAGGATCCTCCAAAGAAATTTTATCGACTAACGCTAGGTAGAGAAGTTCGATTACGAAATGCATACTTTATTAAATGTAATGATGTTGTTAAAGACAAATCCGGGAATATCGTTGAAGTTCATTGCACCTACGATCCTGAAACGAAAGGTGGATCTGCTCCTGATGGCAGAAAGGTGAGAGCTACAATTCATTGGGTGTCTAAATCGCATGCTCTTAAATCAGAAATTCGATTATACGATCGATTATTTACCCGTGAAGACCCGATAGGGATTTCTGATTATAATCCGGACTCTTTAACGACAATTACTGGTTTTGTAGAACCTAGTGTAGGTGAAGCTGAACCTGGCACGCATTATCAATTTGAAAGACTAGGGTACTTCTTCACGAATTTACAGGAGTTCTCTAAAGACACGATTGTAATAAATCGAACCATAACGTTGCGTGATACGTGGGCCAAAATCAAGAAACAACATTTATCAACAAGAAAGAAGGGTCAACGAAAACAAAAGAAAAAGAACTAGGTTCGTGGTGTTACCTCTAGATATACCCATTCTGTTTTTTTTCTCCAAAAAGCTAATTTGGATACTGCAATCAGAAATTTATAAAAGAGTGTTAGAGCTTCTTTCATTGTTTCAATTGCAAATTCTTCCTCCTCCTTCGGAAGTATTTTTACTGTTACATCAATTTTTGGCCCTTTTAATTTCCCCCGCATCGTACATGGAGCAATAGTGGCATTTGAGTTAATTTTTAATCGTTTTACTTTGTAGGAATGTATTCTAGTTGATACATACAGACGATCATTTTTCCTAACGAAGTCTACTGGAGTAGCGACTCCTTTTCCACTCTTATAATAAGTAGTTAGGCTGATTGTTCTGTGACCTGCTAAATAATCGAATAGGTGAGATTGTTGATTCATAATGACTCAATATTCCAATTCTGTATAACTCTTTAATTGATTTTTTCGTAATAACTAGAAAGATTCCTTTATATTTACCACTAAGACATTTTGTAACCTAAGATCGTAAGCATGACATCTATTTTGACTGTATGAAAAATTAACTGGAAAAAAGAAGAAATGGCAGCCCCATCCAGATTTGAACTGGAGTCATCAGATTCAGAGCCTGAGGTGCTAAACCAAACTACACTATGGGGCTTTTTTTTAGTGTTTTGCTTCATCTAACGTACATAAAGAATAAATGGCAGCCCCGTCCAGATTCGAACTGGAGTCGAGAGGGTCAAAGCCTCTTATGATTTTAAGACTTAAGCCCAGTCCAAGCTTAAGTTAGCCTCTACACCACGGGGCTATAGCAATTTTGTGTAAATTTTACCTTTGATTGGTTGAAATAATGACCTCTATTTAAATATTATTTCCAGATAGGAAGAATTATGAAATTTTATGTGACTTTCGAATTATTTATTGAACTATATTTTTGTCGTAACTTCTGAGTTTTAAGTTGTTGTATTATTGTAGAGTGAGTTAATCAGTATTATCACTTGTAGAAACCTTTTTCGCATAAGAATACATAAAAGAAAATTAAGGAAGGCTTAATTTGAGAACGATGAAACGTAATAGCGATCTTGAAATTACTCCTGAAGAGTTTCATAACCAGATTCGATCAGGAAACGTTCCACTCATTATTGATGTGCGGAATTCTCAAGCATTTACTGATTGGAATATATTTAATAGCATTAATTTTCCTGTCATGCAGCTTTTAGGGGCAAAATCATACCCAAAGGAATTTAATGACAAGGAGATTGTTTTGATATGCGGGAAGGGAAATGATTCTTATTTTGCAGCCGAAAAATTATCTTCTCAGGGTTTCAAAGCGAAATCTCTTGTGGGTGGTATGACTGCATGGAACCATGTTTTTGATACCATAGAAGTCACAAAAGATACAGATTTGAAATTGATACAATTACGAAGAGTTGCTAAAGGGTGTTTATCGTATTTCCTTTATTCAAATGGAGAGGCAATTGTAATAGATCCTGCTCATGACGTTTCACCCTATATTCAAATGGCCGAAGAGAAAGGAGTAGCGATTAGCACAATTATTGACACACATCTACATGCAGACCATATTTCAGGTGCTAGGGAACTCTCTCGAAGAACTGGAGCAGAATATTTTGTGAATCCCAAAGATCCTTATGATTTTGAATTTAATCCCATCAATGAAGATACGTCATTTACTATTGAGAATAGTGTTTTACTTCAGGCAATGAGCACACCTGGTCATACACCTGGAAGTACCTCATTTCGGATGAAAGATTTAGGGATTTTAACGGGTGATATATTATTTATTGATGGTATTGGTAGACCAGATTTGGCTGATAAATCAGCTGAATTTGCAAAAGACCTATACTCCTCTCTCAATTCTCGTCTGGCAACACTACCTGAAAATATGTTCTACGCCCCAGCACATCATGGAAAATTCTCTCTAGAACACTTTAATAACCCACTCATCTCTAACATACAGACCTTTAAAGAAAATACAATACTTGAGAAAGACGAAAAAGCCTTTATAGAGTATGCAGTCCAAACTTCACAACAAACGAAACAACCCTCCTCACATCAAACGATTCGAGAAGTAAATTCAGGAAAGTTAGTACTAAGTCCTCTTCAGATTGGCCAACTCGAGGTTGGTCCAAATCGATGTGCTATCGGTTAAATGAACGATGTACTACAAAAACCAATAGTAATTGGTATTTTATTAGTGAGAAGGGTCATTCCTTCCTAGGAACGTAGATTCGGGATGTCCAGACTTGAAAAGCCCTCTAACCGGTCTTTAAATGCCAAAAGTGATCCTGTTCATGATCTCGAAGTAGATAAATATGTCGAATTTCAATACATTGGATGGAAGTTATGGTCAACTCAGAATACAGTTTTTTTCTTTCTCCTTTTTTTGTTATTTCCTATAGTAATTCTAAATTTTACCGCTTTCTGGAAAACTGGTCATTTATTATCATCCATTATCAGAATACTAGTTACTGCGCTTCTTGTTCTTGATCTGTTGGCTGTTCTATGTATAAGCTTGGGTATCATCTTAGAAAGAAAATCTACTACACGGTTAGAAGTGAAGGCTGGATTTGTCACGGTTTCTTGCTTTTGGATTCTTATTACTGGATTAGTGCGTATTCCTTTTCTCTATGGAAGTATTTTTTCTCCTTTTTCAAATCTTGATTTCCTTTCTGTGTACTTTGACTACTTTATTGACCCGTTATTCCTATTTCTGTGGAGTATCTCAAATATCTTTTTAGTACTCTTTTTGCTTTTTGTTTCGTATATTGAGGGTATAAAACTTGATAAAGATGTTCTAAATTCTCCCCTAATTCTTTTTGGCTTATTCTCGTTAGGACCTGTTATTATCTTTACTTCTGAAAGGATTTTTAATTTTACCAAGCTATTTCTAGGTAATGGTTTTTCACAACTCTCCTATATAGTCTTTTTCCTCTTTATAGCCAAGTTTATAATTACTCCGTTGTTGGGTAGAAGAGCAGGAAATTTAGAGATGAAACGCATTATAGATTTAGATATTTCGTCCAAGGTTGACAACATTAGGCCGAAAATAACAATAAAATTCCATAAAACTCGATTTTTAAAGTATATGAAGAAAGTACAAGCTTCTCTTATACTGCTATTCCTGTTCTCATTATTACTTCCATTGTCTCCGGTTTTTATTATGAATCTTTACAAAACTCCCCAAATAAGCATTAATCTTGACCGGAACTATGCTGATAACGAATCTATGAATGTCATGAATCATGTTGAGGCATTACCCTTACAGGATCTAGCGAGAATTGACTCTGATAATATCATGACAAATCATACATTAACAGAGCGATTGAAATTTATCGAAGATGCCCAAATGATGGATATATTCTATTTATTTCGTCGGTCACCCTCCAGTATTTCATTAACATGGCGTGTCAGTATTAAGGATCTAAGTTCAGTTTTACTTGATACTAATAATCTTGAGACTATAATAGAAACATATTCTGCCTTGGACTGGTGGTTTATTGAGGAAGCATACTTCGTCTACTGGGTGGATGGGGATCTTCGTGACGACCATGAATCATTTAATTCTTCCGAATTGTACGCTAAATGGCTATATGTCGGATATTATTATTGGTATACCAATAGTGGATCAATCTTTGGTGGAAGCTCCACCACTGTGAATCAAATTGTGTTCCTCGATAGTAATCTTGATCCAATCTGTCTTTTTTTTGATGAACCTCATTACGGTTATCTCTAGATGATAGATCTGTATCCTTGAAACACTTGAGAAAAGCTAAAAGGATTCCCCTTAAATTAGGGCATATGAAGTCTTTGGGGATTTTTCATTCATCTGGATTAATTACAAACAATGTTATTCATATCGATCTTGAGCAGTATAATTCTACAGAAGTTTGCTCTGCGTTCTTGGTCACTACTCCGGAATCGAACGTAATTTTAGATTGTGGGACTTCGAATGATGTTCCTACATTATTAACACATATAACAACGAATTTACGAATTTCTCTCAAGAAAATTAAGTATCTGATTCCTACACATTACCATTTTGATCATTTTGGGGGAGGATGGTTCTTATGGAAACAAATTAAAGAGTACAATCCAGAAGTAAAGATTTTAACAACGTTGAAGACAAAAGAGCAACTTCAAGAACCCACACTTCACATGAAAAGAGCAGGTCGAACCTTTGGTAACATGATTGGGGAAATGCAAGGGATTCCAGAGGAAGCGTTTGAAATAATATTCCCAGATGAAGAAATCTTATTACCTGGATTTAATGAAACCCAGTCATTGTCTTTAGTACCGTCTCCTGGCCATTGTGATGATCATGTTTGTCCCACATTGTTCAATAATTACGAAACAGAGTTTATGTTTCTGGGGGAAGCTGCAGGTACTAGAATGAACCCTAAGAACTTACTTACATTAGGGACAAGTATGCCCCCTGAATTTAATTTTACCACTTATGTACAAAGTTTGGAACGTTTAATAAAGTTTAACCCGAAAAATATTGGATTAGGTCACTTTGGAGTAATAAAAGGTCAAGAATTTGCTCTTCAGCTGATGAAAGAAAACTTAGAATTTACTCATCATTTTCGAACATTTGTTAAAGATAAGTATGAAGAGAAAAATGAAACCAAATGGATTGTTGATCAGTTTATTGAACATGAATTGGAAGGACGTGTAGATCCATCACAGATCGATATGAGATTTCTTACACGGATTATTGTCGCTCTTGTTTATGGTCAGCTGATTGATCTTGGATTTCGTAAACCAAAATGAAAGGAGTTTGAAGCTTTCATGACCTTATATGAAGAACAGAATCCCAAGGACATCGAATATTCTCAAGTAATTTCTGAAATCAGTAAGTTTCTATCAAACATCAAGGATTCAGATGTGAAGTTCATCTATCATGGTACATATAACGTTTTCACTGTGAAGGATGAGTATATTTTCCGTATCCCGGACAGAACCTTACGAAATCAAAAGGGGATTCAATTAATAAAACGAGAAGTAGAAGTTCTCCAATTTTTAAATTCTAATATGTCTATGTCGATTCCAGAGCCGAAATTTACGAATTACGATGAAAAAACTCCAATGATGGCATATAAGAAACTACCTGGGATTTCACTATCTAGATGTATTAATGAACTAGAAGAAACCTGTCTTGAAACAATAGCAAGAGACGTGGGAACATTCTTAACTCAGTTACACTCAAAAAATCTTCTAGAAAAGTCTGTTGGCCTCTTCAAGCTAAATGATTTAGATTTTCTTTCATATTATCGGAATGTTTGGGAAAAAGAATATCGAGAGGTAAAACAACTAGCTTGGACCTCTCTTAGTAATCAACAGAGAAACTGGTTAGACTCTCTCTACAATAGTTTTTTTTCCAAAATTCAAGGATATACGTTTGATCCAACAATAATTCATGGAGATTTTGATACGTCAAATATCCTGGTCAACCCTGAAACCTGTGAACTTTCAGGTATAATTGACTTTGAAGAAGCAAGTATATTTGATCCTGCAGCTGATTTCTTATTTTTCCGAGAGGGAAAATTATTTCTTGACGTAATTATGGACTTTTATGAGGGAGAAATAGATGAAACGTTCCATGAACGAATGCAATTTCTCTTTTCAAGAGCTTGCGTTCCATACATGATTTATGGCGTTAAGAATAACCTTCCCTCTCTGGTTGATGCTGGTTTGGAACTTCTCTCGGACCGAATGAAGTTTTTTCCTTGATTTCTTTTTCCTATTCTCAGCTCAAGGAGAATTGGGTTTTTTCATGAGAAGAAATTCTACAAATTGAGTTTAAACCTTTTCTCCTTAGAAACTTCATAGTAGATTCAAAAGCATATCCAACATCATCTGGTCGATGGGCATCGCTACTCATAACTAACGGGATCTTTCTCTGGATTAATTCGTTGATGATCAGTTTATTAGGATACAGTTCATTTCCTGGTTTTCTTAATCCCGAAGTATTAATTTCTACAGCCATATTGCTGACTTCAAGCGCATCTAGCACTCGAAATACGCGCTCATTTATCAGATCCAAATTTTCTGGGATAAAACCAAGTTTCCTTATCACATCAAAATGTCCAAGGACATCATAGTAATTACTCTTAACCAAATCAAGTAATTCATCGTAATAAGCAAGGAGTAAGGAGTCTGTCCCATTGTCATTCTGTTTCAATTCGTTTGGAAGTGAAAATGAACTATCAATTGGAATAATATACCCATTCCACGAACAACCGTGTATAGATCCGATTAAATAGTCTAAATCAGGTAAAATCGGCTTTAATGCCTGTTTATATTGTGATAATATCGGTTTATGAAAGTCTACCTCAAAGGCAATTTTTGTTTCAATTTTTGAACTAAACTTCTTCTTTAACTCCTTTGCAGAGTTTAGATATGAGTTTAATTGTGAAATACTCATTGCATATTTATGAAACTGGGAAGGTAACAGGTGCATCGGAAAATGACCACTTAATCCGATCTCAGGAAGTCCCAGAGATATTGCAGCGTGAATATAATCACTCAATTGTCCAGTGGCATGATTACAAAGGAATGAATGTGTGTGGTAGTCACCAGGAAGAGACATTGTGGATCTGATCTCCGAATTTTATAGTAAGAAGTAAATAGGTGCGGTTCAAACGTTTAATTGTGAGGTTTACAAGCACTCGCTAACTGGATGTTAGGTAGGTATTTCGTATTGTATTTAACCAATCAGAATAGAGCTACATTATACATTTCACACTTATTTCTGGGTCGATAAATGATGACAATTTTCGAAGATGCCGAGAAACTGTGGAAAACTTATGTTGGGCATAGAAAATGGGCCTCCACAGTTTTTGGTGAAACTTGGTATGTACGGTATCCTGTAGATACTATAGGAACAGAAGAAGCAAAAACTTACAAACGATCATTATTCTTAGGTGATGATTCTGTGCACGCGTGGGAGGCGACTGGTGTCCGTCACAAGATTATACAAAGATTAATCGATAGTACCGAATGGAAGATTCGTCCATGGTATGGAGATCTCGGATTTTTTGCGGATCAAATAAGATTCCTGCCTCCAATGCCAGAGAGTGAACTGGATTTTGTTGTAAGAAAATCTCTGTTGGCCGAAGATCACTTCTCCAGTCGAGACCGGTTTAAGGAAACTCGAATAGAACTTCTTAGCTTTTTAGATCCAGACTTGACAGAAAGGCCTGAACAATCGTTTTTATATGATATTAATAGACCAGAGGACATTGCAAAGAAGTATTCTAAATGCCAGATAGAACTGTACGGATTATTATTCATTATAATAACAAAACTTTATACATTGACTGATGAGGAGATTTTGGAAGTTATAGATTTTCTTTTTGATGTGGAAACTGCTGATCAGTTATTGGTACGTCGATTCATTCATCCAAATAAAGATGATAACAGACCATTCATTGGAGAGCAAAATCCTCATACAAAGTTAAAACCAAATTTCCTCCTTCGGTATATTGCAGGGGAAAATCGTGAATTTTACCCCTTTCGAATCTTTCATCTATGGTTACGTTTATTATTAGCATTTGACGCGAAGGCTGTTACTAAGATAGAAGATATGGAAATCGATATTGTTGATACATTTTCAGATATTGAAACAATGAAGGAAGCTCTGCTATACGCTATTAAATTAAACCAGTTTAATACAGTAAAAGATAATTTTAAGGCTAGATTAAGAAGTGAATATGCACAACAACGAAATTATAGTGGGTATATGTCGGAATTTATTCATATCCTCCAGAGTCAAAAAGAACTCTTTATGGATAAACCAAATTCTCTTGTACTATCACTAATCGATTCTGCAAATTACCAACCTCAGTTTTTATGTCGAGAATTAGGGGATACAATGACCTCTTCAGTCTTGAAGAATCTAGGGAGACAAGTCCCCGAACCTGAGGGTGTAAGTAAGATTCAATCAAGATTGATTCTTAATCGAAGAATACACAATCTTGAAAAACATGTTTTAACTGATGAAATCGAAGCTGAACTCTTGGAGAAAGTAACTAGTATGTTTACATACCTTGGGAGTGATACAGAGGAGCAAGCAATTGAAGATACTTTTAAATTAACCTATGACACGTTGGTTCCAAGAGGAGAAGTTTACTTTAGTGAATTAGAAAAAGAAGTCAAAGCTGCGCTTACTGAAACGGGTGACATGGATATTAGAAAGGAATTGATGGAAACTACGGATACACCGCAGAATTTAGCTAAACAATATGGAAATAAAGCTTTAAATTTAGTTGATGATGATGCTTCCATTGCAGAAATTTACTCAAGTATTTTAGCATTAAAAAGCACAGAATTGGCTTTTGGAGGAGGAAAGATTTCTATTCTGCAACAGAGGAAGATAACCCAATCATTTATTGATTTATTTAAGGAAGAGTTTAGATTTCTAGAATTATTAACGAAAATCTCCACTGAAGGAGTACAGGAGGAATAATTTTATGGTAGACTTGTCAAATATTGAAAATCAATTAGAAGAAGAATATGGAGAATTAGGCGTCAATTATCTTTTTCCACAATTAGACATCATTCGTTCTGCACGTAATCTACCATCAAATATTGAAGATGCACAATTAATGACTGAGAAACTCTTCATGTCGTATCAAATGATTGAGCAATGGTTAGCTCCAGTAATCGTTCCTATTAATGACAATTTGTTTGGTTTAGAAACACATCTACATGATCTACAAACCCAAATAAAGCATTATATTGCACAAGATGAGATTTCATATTGGAACGATGTTGTCAACAGTGAAAATGCTAGCGTCAAGTCTCTATTTTCTGATATTAGTTCGTTACGCAAATATATTCTAGACCAACGTCTGAAATTACTCCAATCTGCTCATCGTCAAGAATTACCTGAACTCTTCGGTTTGGTTCTTTGGCCTTATAGTGAATATACTGATGTCAAGGATGCGATCAATGATGTTCGGAATATCTATTTCGGACCGAATAATCACTATCGTAAACAAAATGTGTTAACAGATGCTCTAATGCTAACTGCTTTATCAGAGGATGTTTTAACTCACAAAACTCAAACAAAACAATCATTCCATCATATTGATAGTTTAATCGAGACCTCACTAACCTTCCGACGTATTGAAGAGCAATTTGAATGGTCAAAATATCAACGGGATCCCAGTGATGGACATTTTACTGAAGGTCAGGTGTTTTCGATCATGGATAGTTTGATGCCAGGATATCCACGTGATCAGCTGAGAAAAGGGTTGAATACTTTCTATGATTCATCATTAGATAAGTATCCTATCGGAAAATTTATTGCGTGGCTTTCTGATGTAATGCGAATGAAAACTATGAGTAAAAGTGAGGGGGATGATCAACCAGGAGAATTACGTTTGAAAAAAGAACATTTACTCGGCCTGGCTGTAATGGATAAACATAGGAATAGTGAAATCCTCGGCAATATTGGGAATTTGCAGGGTACTTTTGACCGGATCCTTGCTCCATTTCATGAATTAAAACAAAATAACGCATTTATGCAGAGTTCACAGTTCGTGATCGATAATGTCGTAGAAATTCCTTCACGAGCATGGATATACGATTATAGCGGTGTGGAAACAGAAATATTGCGATCAACACTATTTATGTTGAGTGATCGTCAACCTAAATTTGATGTACTAGAAATTTGTCAAAAGCTCGCGAATATTGTATTATCTGGAAGAGTAGACAGAAATGATTTGGTGGACGGTAATTATGTTCGCACAAATAAGTTACCTATTCGATTATGGAATTCTATAAGCGAGCAGTTAATGAAAATTCTTGAAGAAACACTCATTCACGAAGAGATTCACTCGGTAAGGCTTTTGAAAAAAATCTTCTCCAGTGAAGATACCACCTCACTAATTACTGCAAAGAAATTTGTACCAATCTTTCAGGTAAAGACAGATTTTAAACGCGGAATCTATCATGATGAGAAAGGATTCCAAGCTGAATCTATGAGCATTTGGGTTCGTTCAGGTTTTCATTTTGAATACCGTTATGCCCAAATGGCAGGTTATCCCTGGTTTTTTGATACTAATCTTTTACTTGAGTCTCTTGTTATTGAAGCATTATCCCTTCCGTCCTTTAAGGTTTCATCTCTACATGAGAATGTCAAATTACGTCAGACAGTATTTATTGTCGATGATTTAACATACATAGTATATTACGACCCGACTCCTGAAGGAATTTCGGTATTGGCATTTAAAGAAGTTGATATCATGGACGAAGCAGGTATTGATCCTGTGGAAATTGTGTATCGACCACATAAATACCTTTCTTTAGGACCAGACAAAAATAATTTGCAATTGGTCTTGGAAAATGCGCGTGCGAGCGACCCAAAGGACCTTATGACCGTTATTGGGAATATAAAATATAACTGGAGTTAGAAAAGATGTCAGATACACGTGAAGAATCAATTAATGCGGGAAGATTTCTCGTAGTTGGGACACAAGCTGGTGGAAAAACAGCCTTAGTTACGAAACTAGCAGCACGTACGGATCAATCAATGAGATATGAAGAAGATTTCGGAGGAACAATCGAGACAGAATACTTACGAATATCATTCGATGAAGGAAAATTCTTCAGTTTATTGTTACCAGTGGGAGGACAGGAAAAATGGCAAAAATTACGTGAACGATTTGGTAGTACTGCAGAAGGAATGATAGTCATATTAGATTCTTGCACTAAGAAGTTTTGGGTTAACTCTTTATCACAAGCATCTTCCATCTCTTCCTTTTTACCTTATGATAATTATCCAATTGCTGCGGTTATTACAAAACGCGATTTAAACGATGTTATTCGAAAAGAAGCTGAAAATTTCGCTCAAGCTATTATGGAGGGATTAGAACAGGCTAAGACCGCTCCAATCGTGTATTATAGTCGTGGATTTCGGATTACCGAAAGGAAAATCCACCTCTTAAGCGATGTTCTACCATTCACAACTCTAGAACAAGTGATTGTCAATAGTCTTGAATCCAAGTATTTCTCAAACTTGGTTCCAGGTAATGCCCAACAAGGGAAAGTCCTACTTCCTGGTTTTAGTTTAGTAAATTGTCGAATTTTTAGTCGTGCATTAACTCAAGAGTTATGTACTTCTACAGGAGGGGATCAAATGCAGGTACTCAGTTTATTGAATGATATGCGTCCGAGTATGCTCGAATTAGATACGAGTTGGGTAGATTTACTCCAGAAATACCCTAAAGCAGGTGCAGAACCTCAAGTAAATATGGCTGAATTATCAGTAGATGTAATAAAAAAGGCAATACTGAACAATCTGTTAGCCAGTGAAACTGATATCAATAATTTTACATCAGAACTTAAAACTCTCTCTTCCAAAACTGGATGGAAAGTTAGTGGTCACGAACATCTATCAATTTTTGAGGAAGAAGGATTAGAATCAGGGGCCGCTCTTATAAATCAGATGATGGTAGATGTAAAAGAAAGTGTACGAGTAGACAAGTTTAATCTCTTCAATCCTATTGAAGAGTTATTCTAGTATCTATTGTGCCATTATGGAAGAGCATTGAGGGAAATTAAGGGGGGAGAATTACTAAAGGAGAACATGGTTTTTTCATTGAATTCCTCTAGTGAATATTGCTGCCCTTCCTCATCTCTTATATGGAAGCGTGATTCCTTCACAAGGATTTCAAATACATCCACTGCCATGGTCGGATAAAATGTATTATGACTTAGCACTCCAAGAGATATGATTTTAGTATTGGTTGGGGAGGAAATTCGCTCAAGATAGAAGTGTGAATTCATGTCACAAAAGATAGAAAATAATAATATAATCGGGGATGTTACCTAAGAATTATGACGTTGAACTAGATTCATCAAAATAATACCAGATATTTTCATCGGTTTCAAACTTAATAAGATTCCAAAAGTCAATAATGATTCAATAAATCCCGGAATTACCCCCTGTATATCTATTGACAAGGATGTTAACAGGAAAAAATTAATAATAACTAGAATCCTATAAAAATCCTAACATATTGATTTTTAAATACTCTATCAACAAATAAGCACTTTACGTGTTTAACGGAATGCACCCAAGGAATTTTCAGGTCAGGAAATTACATCGACTGTTCTAGCAAAGGAGAATTGATGAGTTCTTTTCTATATTATCTGAAGAGTGTTCGAAAATCGAAGGAAATCCACACTTATGGAGTAAACTAAATCAAACCACCAAAAAAATATAAAACTTTCAATATTTTACGTCTAGCCCCCCGGATTCGTTTTTGAGGCCAATTAAATTGACACATGACTCCGCTAGTACTAGTCCACTCTATCTTTCCCAACGTTGGTACACACGCGGATACAAGTGGTGGCTCTTAGGACATGTTCTGAAGCATCGGTGGAAGATTTTAGTTATTTCAGTAACTACGGTAGTGGGTATTTTTCTTCAAACCTTGATCCCCTTTATCCTTGGATATGTGTTTGCGACTATTCCCTCTGGAGATTTGAGCTTAATTTTAAGTGCAGGAACTCTTGTAATTGCTATTGGACTCATGAAACTTGTCACAAACTCAATCGCGGCTGCTCTCAATGAAATCATTGCGCAATATGTCGAAATGCAAATCCGAATTGAATTTTATCATAATTTAGAAACCAAATCCATGAGCTTTCATGATTCGACAAGAGCAGGGGATTTGATTCAAATGGCGACTGGGGATACTCGTCAAATCAATGCATCGATCTCTCCTGGAGTTCGAATAACGGTAACTACTATATCGACCTTACTCTTTACATGGATTGCCATGTTCATTGCCTCCCAGACACTTTCATTGGTATTTTTACTCACTCTTCCCCTATATATTTTCTTCTTGACAAGATTTGGACGAAAACTCCATCCCCTCTCCAAAAAGCGTCAAGCGATTGTCGCTCGTATGAACGCAGAATTACAAGAGAACCTGACAGGGGTCCGAGTGGTTAGAACGTTTTCTGTTCAAGATCAAGAAATTAAGAAATTTCAGGACACTCTTGAAGATTTAGAAGATATCCTCAAGGTCCGTGGAGTAACTTCTGCATTTTACATCCCTAGCCTAATTTTAGGAATTACTACGGCATTGATATTTATAGCAGGAGTATACCTCATTGACATCACATTGGCAGGAGCAACTAATATCAGTATTTTTGGTTTTTCTATGTATGTTCAAACAGTTGGCATGGCAGAACTAATTACGTTCCTAGGGCTTACAAGTATCCTAGCAATGCCAACCATGTTCCTTCGTTGGATCTTAGATATGACATTATTAGGTTTTGCGGGAGCCGCACGAATATTTAACGTGGTAATTCATGACAATGTAATTGAAACGGGAGATTATATACCGGAAAAAACCGCTCAGGGTCACATCGAGTTTAGAGATGTCTCTTTCTCATATACAGAGGATAGTCCATCCGTTCTCAGTAATATTTCTTTAACCATTAATCCAGGAGAGACTGTAGCGATCATTGGACCCACGGGATGTGGAAAGACCACAGTAGGAAAAATGATTTACCGGTTATATGATGTAACGAAAGGAGCTGTATTCATAGACGGGGTAGATGCAAAAAAGTGGGATGTAAAGACTCTACGTCGTCTTGTTGGTGTAATTGAACAGGATACATTTCTTTTTTCAACATCGATAAGAAATAACATTACCTATGGCAAGGATAATGCAACAAATGAGGAAATAATGGCTGCAGCAATTGCAGCCCAAGCACACGATTTTATAGAAGATTTTCCTGAAGGATATGATACTCTTGTAGGAGAAAGAGGAGTCACACTTAGTGGTGGTCAACGTCAACGAATAGCGATGGCCCGTGGATTCCTTGCTGATCCCAGGATACTTATCATGGATGATGCCACATCAGCGGTTGATGCTGCCACTGAAGCCCGAATCCAACAAGCAATAGCAAATATTCAGAAAGGACGAACAACTATCATTATTACACACCGATTAGCAACATTAAAAACTGCAAATAAGATTATATTCATGGAAAAAGGGAATATTGTACGTGTTGGAACACATGCGGATTTAATAACAAGTTTTGCCCCCTATAGACGAATCTTTAAACGATACATGACCTTACCACCATTGGTAATAGAAGGAAATTAAAATGTCGTTCAGTAGTGCACAAAAGAGTGATTATGACCAAGATTATTCTATTGGTGATATTCTATCTCGTTTATGGGCATTTGCAGTTACTGAAAAGATGAGATTACTTCTTGTACTTGCACTTTTTATGTTAAATACAGTAATTAGTATTATTGTACCCTTATTTCTCAGAGAAGCGATCAATGAGCTGAACAAGGGAGAAACGAATTTTGAATATGTCCAATTACTAGGATGGGGGAATTTAATTGGTACTATTACTCTGTGGATAGCATTCTATCTGATTATTCGGTCAGAATGGGCAATTATCGCCAAAACGGTAACTACACTGAGGTTACGTATGTTCATTCAACTCCAAGCGCATGACTTATCATTTTATGACAAAAGTAAGACAGGTCGTATCATGAGTCGTGTCGTGAATGATGCCTGGGAACTTGGCAATTTTATGCTTATTTTCGTAGAACTATTGGCAAATCTCATTACTATTGTAGGAATGATTGGAATTCTATTTTATATTCATTCTGTTTTGACTTTAACTTTATTCATGATTGCTCCGATAATATTTGCCGCTACTATTGGATTAGGCTTTTTATTAATGCGGTTTAATCGTGTTTGTAGACGAACTGTTGGAGCTGTGAATGGAGCGACTCAGGAAAGTATTGCAGGAATAATGGTTACAAAGAGCTTTGCTCGTGAGGCTCAAAATATTGAAGAATTTATGGAATTGAACAATGATAACTTACGTGCAAACATCAAACGTTCCCTCGTATTCTCCACCATGTTCCCAATCCTAGAATTTGTCTCTACATTAATTTATTTCTTGATTATCACAGCGGGGGGTGGGTATGTCATAAAAAATTCCATTACTTTGGGAGACTTATGGTTATTCTATAGCTATTCCCTTCTCTTGATTCAACCGTTGATAAGCTTTTCACAACAAATTGCTCAATTCCAAATAGGCCGAGCTGCCGCAGAACGAATTTTTTCTTTGATTGAAGTTCCGAGTGAAATGAAATGGGGGAATATTATCCCAGGAGCTGACGTTAAAGGACATATTGAATTTAAGGATGTAACTTTTGGTTATTCAAAGGATGAGCCCCCTTTATTCTCACATTTAAATATAACAATTCCTGAAGGACAAAATATCGCCTTAGTTGGACATACTGGATCAGGAAAAACCTCCTTTATATCCTTACTAGCACGTTTTTATGAGTTTCAAGCAGGCGATATATATTTAGATGGTTATTCAATAAAAGCATATGATATCGACGCTTATCGTAGTACGCTAGGTATCGTACTACAGGATCCATTTTTATTTAGTGGATCGATTGAGGAAAACATTAGGTATGGATCTCACAAGGAAATTGATGCAGAAACACTTCAATCAGCAATCATGTCAACTCACGTTATAGATTTTGTAGAGTTTTTACCTGAAGGATTACAAACTGATGTTGGTGAAAGAGGAGCAAAAGTCTCCCTAGGTCAAAGACAGCTAATTTCGTTTGCTCGTGCCTTAGTGGCTGACCCTAAAATCTTAATTCTTGACGAGGCTACTGCCTCAGTGGATGCTTATACAGAAAGCTTAATTCAGGATGGTATTGACAATCTATTCGAGGGTAGAACGAGTATTGTAGTTGCACATAGACTTTCGACAATAATTTCCGCCGATCGAATTTTAGTTTTTAATCAGGGTGAGATTATTGGTGATGGTACTCATGAAGAGCTAATGGCAAATAATGACGTGTATCGCGATTTATACTCTCGGTATTACGAGTTTCAGGGGAGAGTATGAAGTTCTTTGAGGATAATGACTTTTTTCTTAAAGTCAGATCTATTGGTCCTTATTTATCGTTACTCAGTGCTGCAGTATTATGGGGAACTACCTATCCGATAGTTAAAATAGGTTTGTCTGTTCTCTCACCACCCCTTCCTCCTCTAGGCTATTTGTTTCTGCGGTTTACAGTTGCTTTACTTGTACTGATTCCTATTTTACCGATGATAACTTCATTAGATAACATCAAGTCTCTATTATCGAATAATCTTATAATTTTACTAGGAATTGTAAATGGAGGGTCGTACATATTACAATTCTTAGGCCAAAAAGGGACAACTGCTGGAATGGCAACCTTGATGATTAATACATACTTGATCTCGACCCCGATTTTAGCAAGCTTATACTTGAACTTGAAAATAACACGTAAATTAAGAATTTCAATCTTTCTGGGAATTTTAGGAGTAACAATTTCAGCCCTTAGTGTTATTGCTGCTGATGTCCCTCCTGGAAATATCCCATATTTTCTGATAAACACGACTGTTGTTTTATTTTCTGGTCTGATTTGGGGTGGCTATTCCGTTATTTCAAATGAGTTCTTTCGTGTAACCAGAAAACGTCCATTAGAAACTTCATTCCATCCAATCACAGTATTTTTTGTGTCAAACGCGTATTCTGTAATTTTAATAGGTGTAAGCATGCTTATACTCCAACAAACTCCCGATTTTCTCAATTTATCACTCAAAGGATGGACTTCAATTCTTTATCTTGGGATTGCTTGTACTTCAACAACGTATATCCTATATATCTACGCATCTAAATCCGTATCTCCTGCCGTTCTTAATGTGATCTTGTTATTAAACGTAATTATTGGACTAATCCTATCCAGACTACTATTAGGGGACAATTTTTCAGTTTTTATGATACTTGGTAGCATAATAATTCTTCTAGCAATCTACTTGGCAAGTGGAACAGAAAAATCGTAACTGTATAATCCAAGTTAGAGGGAAGACAAATAGGACCTCAACTCATGGAAAAATATAAATAAAGCGACTTATGTTTATAATGTCAGACATTATTATTTATCGTCTGACATTAAATCTCCTGGTTATCAAGATGCCACGAAAAAGTTTATCGAAGGGTGAATCCGCACGATTAACCATTCGAATCTCAAGTGAAGTTGAACAGATCCTATCGCTAGTTAATCAAAAACGAAAATCTCTTTTCGTTCGTGATGCGATTCTTTATTATGCCAAGTATGGAAATAGTCCTGATCTGAGTCCCAAGACATATAGTGATCTACCCTCAAAAAAGTATGCAGATTCTATTGAAGAAAAAGGTAGCCCAGACTCTGCTCCTGTTGTAATCGTAAATAAACCTGCTTGGCAAAGATAAAAAATGATAGAGAAGAAGTTCTCAATAATCCCAGAAATACTTTCGATAGAACTCTTCAATTTTCTCAGGTCCTGGGATTTTCATATTATCCCAGACATAGATAATTTCTTCCAGTTCTTTTTCGCAGGTTTGTCCTTTGAATAATTTTTTTAGGAAAGCACCACGTTCTTTGATGTCACGTTTAACGAAGGCAAGGTATTCTTTTTCACTATAGTAGCGAAGACGGTTAAACATCCGACCAAATCGTTTCATTTCCCACTTATTTTCAAGTTCACTCGGTTGTGGTAACATGATTCGTTCTCCAAAGATAGGATGGGGTAACCAACTCTCAATTTTCCGATGTTCGGCTAAATCGAGAAGTTTCTTGGAATGTGGGACACGAATTTTCTTCCCTTGGCCTTGGTAAACTATCTCGCCTAGTTCGTTTCGTAGAATTTTTCCTGTATTCCGGTCAATCTTGGGAATAAAATCCCCATTTTCATCAGTTAGTCGAATTTGATTACCGTTCAGGTCGTGTTCACCAATTGCTCCCGTATTAATAACAATAAAAGCTAGCTTTCCATCGGGACCTAGACCCAAATCTCTATACATTTCCCATTTTAATAGTGCTTGATGACAATGCTCTCGTGCCATAAAATCAGTAGCAGAGTAACTACGCACGCGTGTACCTGGTTTTTGAGCCGCAATGGCTGAAGTAATAATTGATTCGACCCCACTGTCTAGTGCCACTGCAACAATAGGATCAACAACTCGAAACATTGGATGCATATAGTCAAATCGTTTCATAGAAAGAACAACGGTTTTCAAATAGCGTGGTTCTTTACTCTTTCCCCAGTCAGGATTTAATTCTGAAAATAAGAAGATAAAGCGTCCATTGGTGGTGCCAGAACTATGATATCGAGTACATAATAGGGAACCAGGTTCCTTTCCTTCATCCGTTACAGGAATTTTTACTGTATAACCATTGATTTTTTTTAGTTTATAGCTCACATTTTCACAATCTATGTTCATGGCTAGGACAACGGGATGTTCTCCATTCTCATCAACTTCTTTAGATTTCATTAGACCTGGCCATTCAGGGCATAAAGGACCAAGGTTTTGTGATTTTGCAAAAGAACCCGCTTCTAATCCAATTAATTGGACTTTTTCGATTTTATTGGTTTCAGGGTTTCGAATGATCTTCCCGATGCACGCATCATCTTGTTCAAGTTCTGGTCCGACCGTTAATGTAGTTTTCCCAGTACCAGATAGGCCTTTAAGAACTCTATCTGATGTCATTCCTGCATGATACGAAATAAAACCATCTGATTCCGCTTTATTCCAAACCATGGTTAGGTGAGGTTTCTTATACGCACCACCAAAATAATCTACTCGTAGACTGATGACCCGACGTTTATTTTGATCCATTTCCGTAAAATCATATAAGGTAATTGGCTCATTCGGATCAAAGTTTGGCCAAAACTCTCGAATTTCGTTTACATATCGTAATGGCAATCGTTCTTGGACAATAAAGTTCCAACAATCGATATTTTGGTTTTCTTTTGGTGGAAATACCATTAATTTCCCAAACCAGCCGATATAAGCGGAATGGGGGTTCTTTACACTAATTGCTACTCGAAGGCCAATTTCGTATCCATGTTCTCCTTGAATTCCCTCCTGAACAATTATGGGTACTTTTTCCTCTCTAAGGTATCTAAGGACAACATCATATAATTTTTTCCCTCTTTCTCTATCAAAAGCTCTTTGTCCCTGTCCTAAACGGTATCCTTCTGGTACCATGTAGTAGGCCCGATCAGGACGTCTTCCAGGTTGAGTAGATCCGAAAAGATATTGATGGTCTTTAGTATGAACATAATATCTTCGTAAAAAGATCCTAAACCAATCATGGTCAGGATTCTTAACAATCAGACTGTCTTTTGAAATCTGACAATCGTAACCAATATCGATAATGGCCTCAGTCACATCTTCCATCTCTAATGGGTGAGTAATATACTATGTCAATTAATTTCGAATTGACTGTATGGAGTCGGCGATTTTATTGGGTTTTTTATTTCTATTGTAATAAATTACAGCAAATTCAGCTTCAAATTGGAAATATATATCAGCAGGAAGATCTTTGGATAATAACATAGGTTATATCAGTAATACTCAATTACAGATATGGTACTTGATAATTATATAATCCGCTCAAGAGATCATTATAAGTGAGAGGAAAAGGGTCAAACATACCTGAGGAAGAATACATCGTGTCACGAGCAAAAATGGACTTTGCTGAGGGAGTATTCCGTACAAATTTCAAGGTATGTGTGATTGGTGATGGAGGAGTAGGAAAAACCGCCCTTATCCAGCATTTATTGGGGAAAGAATTTTCCAGTAATTATTTACTGACCATTGGAACTGACATTTCCACCTTTCAGCTGGAACACAATGGTAAAATACTGAGTCTCCAGCTATGGGATCTTGCGGGACAATCACGGTTTGATGTCATTCGGAATATGTATTTTAGCGGTGCACGTGCCGGCGTACTTGTATTTGATCTTACAAGACAAAATTCGTTACAATCATTGTCAAAATGGAAGGATGAGATTTTTACATACTCTGACAGAAAAATTCCAATCCTTCTTCTCGGAAATAAATCTGACCTTAAAGACTCTCATTTTCCCTTTCTTGAAATGGTTGAAGGATTAAAAAACGAAATCGAACAGGAATACAATATAGTTTATGAAAATAACCAGATCACCGTTCCATTTTTTCCCACTTCAGCAAAAACTGGTGAAAACGTTATCGAAGCATTTGAAGCTTTAGGGCAGGAACTACTTACTTACCAAAAGCAATTTACAATACTACAGAAGAAATCTCAAGAAGATTCGTAAAGTCATTTACCTAATTATGTCTTTAGAAGTATTCCTTCATTTTAGACAAGTGTAGACTTGCTAAATCCAAGGAAATCGGGGAAACAGTGATTTCTTTCTCATGGATTAAGACATAACTATCCGTCTCTTTCGGGAGATCATCTTGAACTTCACCCCACAACCAATAAACTGGAATTTCTCGTGGATCCAACGCTTCAATAGCTTCGTCAATATACTTTACTGGACAAAGTTTAACAACTCTAATATTTGTTGTTAAATCGACACTATTTGGGAAGTTGATATTGAGAATGTTTACTGGTTTCGGGAGTGGATGAGATATAAGATGTGAAATAATTTCTTTAGCACGAATGGCCGCAATTTTGAATATTGAAGAAGAGTTCTGGGTTTTTTCGAAGAGCTCATTTTCAGGTAGTTCCAAAGAAAAGGCTAGAGAGGTAATTCCTAGAATTCCTCCCTCTAATGCCGCTGCACATGTGCCTGAAGTAAAAATCGCGTGAATAGAGGTGTTATCGCCGTGATTTATCCCACTCAAAATAAAATCAGGTTTTTTATCGAAATGTTTTTTACATAATTTTTGACCGATTATAACGCTATCTGCTGGAGTTCCATTGACAGAATATGCCAAAATCTCTAGTTCGGGTAAAAAATCTTCTTCCCGATGAATCCTAACTGGTCGAGTATAGGTTACTGATTTACCTTTTCCAGATTGTTGGGTTGAGGGAGCGATTACAATTACTTTCCCTAAACTGCTTATTTGAATAGCTAATTCTTTTAAACCGACGGCATCTACCCCATCATCATTTGTTAATAGAAAAAGCAGATTTTTACTCTCCTTCAAGCAAAAAACCAAGATTTTTTCTTATTTATTAATTTCTAATGAATAGAGGGAATAATTTTCAGAAATTGAGGGTTCAAACTTTAATAGTGTATTAGCAATCGTACTGCCTTCATCGGTACTTAGATGTAAAGGATACTTAGACCAACCTGCTTTGATGCATTCTTTGGCAATTTCTGGAAGTAAAAGTGACCATGTATCCTCAAAACCAGGACGAGTCGCCGTAAATCGTAAAAAAAGATAGGGCTCTTCACTAGAAGGACGATCTAACAATGGAGCACTCGCACTAAGATCCTGTTTTCCATCCGAGACAATTATACAGTGGCCATCTTTAAGTACTTTATTCTTGAAGTAGTCCTGGAAGAACTCTTCTGTTAGACCTGCTTCATGCAATTCTTTATCAGCTCTACCAAGCTCAATAAGTGATTCAATATCAATTTCTGTTGCAAGACGAGATGTATAGATCGAGGAAACATCAGAGGTTCGTTTACTGAGTTTTTCAATATCGAAACTATAATCTAAACCTTTGACTTTGAGTTTAAAACCCTGTATTGTAAAAAACTCTTTTACTTTAGGCCACTTATGGTTAATCCAGTATTGAATTTCCTTAGGTCTTCGTGATTTTATATGCGCTAGCATATCCGAGAAGAGTTTATTCTGTATTTCTGGAGGACAATCCGTCGTTGCCCAAGGGTAGCCTAAGTAATAGATAGTAGTTGAGACTTGAGAAGCCTGAATATAAGCTAAGGGTTTATTATCTGCAGTAAAAGCATAACGTATCAAGCGAGGATCTTTTGAATTTTTGAGGATTTTTTTTTCGATATCTTCTGCGCTAACATTGCTCCCAGTATTACTGTTAAATAAATCAGCTTGAATTTTTTCAAAACCTTTTCCTGACTCATAGAACTTATATTCCACTTTTTCCATACTTATCACTCTGGGAGTAAATTCACTAACTATGAGGGGTAATTTTTTTTTCTTTTTTAATGTACCTCTGAAGGCAAGAGCAAAGGAGGATTCTTCATATGATCTCTGATGATATCACGAAGTTTGAGCTTGAAAACTTACCAACAGCTGATCCAATTCCTCCAACATAATCTTTGTGGCGGATAATAGATTTTCAAGAGTATCATGAAAACGTTTTGTCTCAGCTCTTTCTCTAAGTTCTTTGCTTAAATTCCCCATTCGTTGTAAAGCACTTGTCATTGGTGAAACGTTATTTCTGAGTATATTAATGAAAGAAAGAATCATTCCAGAAAGAAGAACAACAGGTGTATTTGCCCGTTTTTCATATTGCCACTCCTTAGTATTTGGAATTTTAGTTTTAATAATTAGGGGAGGATTATCAGTTATTAACTTAATATTCCGTGAAACGGTTGATACAGAAATTCCTAATTTAGCAGCGATGTCTTTTTGAGTTAGAGGTTCATTAGAAAGTAATATCGTCATTAAGATACGTCCTGCATAAGGTCCAGCACCCGCACCAGTATCGAGCATTTGTTCGAATAAGGTGGTAAACTCAGAGATTACTTGGTTCAAGGTCTCCTCATCGGGAACATTTGAGGGCAACATAGTTTCAACTTGATCTTCCTAGAATTTTTGCATTTTTTAATGTTTTCCATAATTGCATACTATTGAAATATTTATAAAGGAGAAAGCGTTTAGTGCAATCTCGATGTTTATTTGAATTTCTAAATAAAAAACTGAGGGATTGTATTGAGAAACCCGTTTGAAATAATTGCAGATATAAATCAATCATATAAGAAATTTACTATTCCATTTGTTCTAATTTTAACCATCATGTTTGTACCTCTTGCTTTAAGAGGTATAGCAGCAACTAATGCTGATTTTGCAACATTTCTTCCACAAAATTTGGAATCAAGCCATGCTGACCAAATACTTGCCGAAGAGTTCCCAGATCAATCAGAATCTAGTATTGTAATCTTACTCCAGAGTAAGAATGAGTCACTGGATATCTATAATGAACAGATTATTTCACTAATTCAGGATCTAGATTCAGGACTTGAAACTGAGGAAGATATTCCAGAGGTGAATTTGACCTCTTGGGTGTCATTGGAAGATAATGTGCAAGAAATTTTCCAAGAAACAATAATAGATCTCCAATTAATGATTGCTGAGAACATGATACCGATATTGAATGATTATCAAGGTAATATCTCCATGATGAAGGAATTACTAGGTGAATTCACCATCTTAGCGAAATCCATTGAATTATTTTCCCAGATGTTAGATTTTTACTTATTAACGTATTATGACTTTGCGAGGAGCATCTATTATCTTTCAAATCAGACAAATGCGTATGAATCATATTTCCGTTCATCTGATTATAGTCCTCTTTATTCAGTTTGGGACAATACAACAGGAGAACTTAATCAACTTATGGTCCTTCAGGTATATCTGGCTACATTCGATGTGATAGACCCACTGCTAATGCCCGATTTTATGATGGATGGATTGCTGAATGATTTAGTTTTAGGTTTTTTTAATCAATCAATGGGAAGTGTTGTGCCAGCTCCCTATATTCCTGCAGTCAATCAGCTTCTACTCCTTTTAAATAGTACTTGGAGTACGAACTTCGCTATTGAAACTCCAACTAACCAGTCCATGTATGGAGTTTTGGATTATTCACCAATCCCAACAGTTAATCAACTTCAACAACAATACATGCTTGGCCGATTAGTAAATGTATCGGTCTTAACTTTAAGTGATTTATTCACAGCAATTATGGCCGATCCTCAATTACAATCAAGTTTAGAATCCCTCCAAGACGTATTGGATTTGTCTGGAGATTTAATTCCAACAGTAAATAGTTCATTTATGGAAAGTTTGCATGATGCCCCACTTCAATATATGGGGTTATGGTTTGACCTTTCACGAGCAATCTATTATTTAAATAACGCTACTGCAGCTTACCAAGATGGATTAAATAGCACTCATCTTGATATTATAAATAATACATGGGCTGGAGCACTGTACGGATTACCTAACCAAGATTATACTGTTTCAGCCTTAGCCTATACTTCAACAAGTATGCCAATTCCCCCGTCTGGATTCCCTCTCGGGGTAATAATGTCAACCAATTCTACCCTTGCAGACTCTACTACTGATGATATAGTGTTTAATATCTTTAATGGTACTGCTTTTCAACAGTGGGCAATTGAGAACCCTGGGGATCTTCCAGGTTACTTCCAATCACAGGAGTATCAATCTCTCCTTGTTTTAAGAGATACTTGGGCAACTTTTAGAGGAATATCTTCTCTTATAAATAATCCATTGTTTGGTGATTATGTTGGGATTCCTCCTGGAACTCCACTTGCAGAATTATCTCAGTTGGGTGTTATGGATCGATTGATGGACATTGCTAACTCTACATTCCAGGTTTATGCGAGTATGCTCTTTAGTAGTATGAACTTCAGTGAATCTGGAGTACCTCTTTCCTTGAAGATTGCGGAAACGGAATCGCTTAACTCGATAACTGAAGCTATAGGATTGACGATAAAGAACGAAACAGAGCTACAGACCTTCGTAACACAGTTATCGGCTGGAATACTCACTCAATATATTGCTGATATTCCTATCAATATTTCAATCCTAACTACGGCATTAAACACACAAATTATTCCATTGGCAGTGTTATATCGAGATTCCGGATTCCCAGATCAAGTTCTCCAAGATATTATTGTGAATCTGTTTATAACAATCCTTCAAAGCACTGATTTAACCTCATTTTTCGATCCCACCATGTTTGGAGAAACTGATCTTGGATCGTATGAGTTCAATATATCACAACTATTAACCTCGATCAATTTCACAACACTAGTCGAAAATCTCTACCTTTCAACCATTCCTGGAAGCAATGTTACTACCACACTTATTGCAGCAGGAATCAGTCAAGGATTAATATCGCAAATTACTTTAATTATTCCTGAACCAACGATTCACACCCTCCCTAATGCTGTAACTAAATCACTGATTTCTGCGGATAATAAAACCACTTTATTGGTAATTTCTTTCCCAAACAATGGTGAGGAAGAAAGTTATTCAGATTCTGTGGAAGCAATTCGAACATTGTTGCACCAGGTAGTTGTTGAAAATGATCTTGAGGATGATCTCGACTATTGGGTAACTGGGGGACTAGCCCAGTTATATGATAGTTCACACTCGATCAATGAGGATATTGAAACAGTGGATATCGTTGCAGTAATATTAGTTGTATTACTCCTATCTCTCGTATTTCTAAGCATTATTGCACCAGTTATACCCTTACTGGCTATTGGTATTGCAATCGTTGAAGCTATTGGTTTCGTGTTTATTATTGTGACATTGGGTAGTCAAGAAATTCCTACATTGATGTTGGCACTCCTCTCTGTTACTATGCTCGGAGCAGGAGTTGATTATTGTCTGTTTATTTTATGGCGTTACAAGGAAGAACGACAATATGGACGGAACAGATATTTAGCAATCCGAGAAGCCACAATTCATGCAGGTGAATCTGTGGTATCATCTGGTTCAACAGTTATGATTGGATTTGGTAGTCTTCTTCTATCAACATTTCCATTACTTAATCAACTCGGTTTAGGACCGATGGTTGGAATTGCGTTTTCACTGTTAGCTGCTTTGACGATTATTCCAATTTTTCTACATTTACTTGGAGATAAAGCATTTTTTCCACGTAATTTTGCGAAAGATTACGATAAAAATCGTGAAAGGATTCGGGCGGAGATTAAAGCCGAGAAAGAAGGCCGTAGGAGCGAGAATAAACCCCGTCGCTTCTCAATTAAATGGATGAGTCACTGGACAGTTAAACATCCTTGGCCTGTTATTTTAGCCTTCCTCGCAGTCACTGCATTCTTTGGTGTGAAAATGCTTGACATTCGTGTAAGTTACGACACCGCGGATCTACTCCCTCTAAATGTGGAGTCCATGGATGGTTTTCAAGCAATGGAAGGTAACTTCCCCAAAGGCCAGCTGTACCCAATTAAGATCGTCTTAAAGTTTGAGGATCCGCTTTCTGCCCCAACTGATCCGATGTATGACCTGACAAAGCTACAGCAGATAGAATCTTTTGCACAGGCTATAGAGCAAGAATTCAGATTAACATCAGGTGGAGAAACATTGGTTAGCCAAATTAATACGGTAACAAGGCCTAATGGAGTACCCATTAATTTCTCTGAATCCCTTGATCCGTTAACATTTGGATTACTAACTCAATTTGTTGGTCCTACCACTAACACTACCGTTGTTCTTGATGTGGTTATGGATGTTGACCCAATAGGCGGTGAATCCCTTAGATTTGTTGGTAATCTTCGTTTATTCGTGGAGGAATACCAAATCGACAATGAAGGAACCGTTTTTGGGACTCAGGACTTAGAAATAGTCATTGGGGGTACCACTGCACATTTCAAGGATATGTCAGAAATAATCGAACGCGAAACTCCCATGATCGTTGCTTTTGTATTGATAGGGATCTTTATTGTCTTATATCTGATAA
The DNA here is from genome assembly GCA_016840035.1 of Candidatus Hodarchaeota archaeon. GTDB lineage: Archaea > Asgardarchaeota > Heimdallarchaeia > Hodarchaeales > Hodarchaeaceae > Hodarchaeum. The sequence goes on from JAEOTC010000121.1 coordinate 93,550, forward strand.
CTGGCTCACTTTTTACACCTATTCGCTTAGAACTGACTATTCTAATGACAGTTATCATCACGCTGGGTGCTAGCCAAATTTTCTTTGTAGAGTTCCTTGGTTATGGAATCTCATGGGTAATGCCGATAATGTTATTTGTCTTAATCTTTGGATTAGGAATGGACTATGACATCTTCATTATCACACGAATGCGTGAAGAAGTGGCACTACGAGGATTATCAGATGAAGATGCAATTTTAGAAGCATTAGATAAAAGTTCAACCATTATCACAGCAGCAGGCCTTATCATGGCTTCTTCATTGGGCTCTCTCTACGTAGGTGATTCGGCTATCCTTAAATTATTTGGTTTTGCATTTTTCGTAGGAATTTTATTAGATGCTACTCTTGTAAGGCAGTTACTTGTCCCTGCTATCATGGTAGTTGCTAAAAGAGCCAATTGGTGGAATCCAATCAAAGCGCTACAGCGAGTACCTAGTGAAGAAAAACGAGAATGGATCCGTGAAGCTCAACTAGAGAAACTCGAGCAAGAACATAAACAAAAAGATCTAACTGATAATCAGTTGAAAGAATTCCGAGGAAAGATGAAAAAGTATTGGAAAGAAGTCTCAAAACTTGAGAAAATGCGTAAAGAGATGTCAGACGATGAATATCTTAATAATTTGTCAAGAGTTGAGAAATCTATTAGGAATCTACCCCGTAATGTCCGTCAAACTTTTATTCTCGATGTTCGAAGATTGATTGGGAAAATTGAGAAGTTACGTGACAAGACTGCAGGGAAGATCTACAATACGATCGAAATCGATAATCTCAAATTTAAACTGGAGAAATAGTTTTCATATAACTACTCTCCAACTCTTTTTTCATTCTCTCTAGAAGATAACTTCTTATAAAAACGCTTAGAGGTATCACAATTGAGCTCACAAGTTGAGCTTTAATAACATAAATCTGATGGCTCTTCAGAGGAAGGTGTGAAGACTTGTGTTAGTGAAGAGCCAAAAAAGATGCCCAATAAGTCTCGTATAAATAACTGAGATTCTAACTATTAATTCGATGAGTTTATTTGGATTGATCTTTTAAGTGGAAATTCTATCATTCATTCAAAGTCATCATTGAGGAGGAAAAAATGATGGGATCGAAGATTTCTATACTCCATGTGGATGATGAACCGAGTTTCCTAGATTTATCCCAGAAATTTATGCAATTAATTGGAGATGAAGATCTACAAATATATTATTTGTCAGATCCGACGAGGGTTTTTGAAGAGCTGGAGCTCAAAGAGATTGATGTTATAGTAACGGATTATCAGATGCCGTTAATGGATGGCTTGGAATTATTAGGAAAATTAAGAGAGGCAAACAATGATATTCCGGTTATTTTTTTGACTGGAAAAGGCAGAGAAGAGGTAGCAATTAGAGCATTAAATTTAGGTGCCAACTATTATATGGAAAAGCGAGGGGATATGAAGACTCTATTTGGTGAACTTCGACATAATATTCATCAAGTAACAAAACATAAGCGTATAGAAAGAGCTCTGAAAGAAAGTGAGGAACGATATCGGATCATTTTCGATGAATCACCCATTAGTTTATGGGAGGAAGATTTCTCTGAGGTTCGAAAGCATTTCGACCAATTGAGGAACAAAGGGATAGAAGATTTACGAGCATTTCTTGATTCAAATCCTGACGAAATTGAAAAAATCTCTAATTTAGTCAAAATAATAAATGTAAACAATGCCACTATAAAATTGTATAATGCTAAGAATAAAATAGAGTTTTTTGAAGGATTGGCGACTTTCTTTAATGCAGAAGCTCTGGTGCTATTTAAAGAAGAACTTATTGCACTCTTTAATGGAAAAACTATCTATCAAAGTGAATTTCCTGGGTATAAATTTTCAGGGGAGAAAATTGACGTCATTGTTCGATTATCGGTTATTCCTGGGTACGAAAAGACCTTGGAAAGAATAATAGTATCCGTAATCGACATTACAAAATTAAAAATCGTTGAAACTACCTTAAGACGACAGAAAAAGGAACTCAGCGAATTTGCGCATTTTATTGCTCACGATATTAGTAATTGTTTGGTTACAATTGAGGGTTATGCTTCATTATTGGATATGGAGTATGATGAAGCTTCAATAATTAATCGACAAGTTGAATATATGAAGACTTTATTGCAGCGATCACTGACCCTTGCCGACGCAGGGGTGGTTGTTGAGCTCAAAGAGATGGTTGATCTAAATGATCTTGTACAAAGTGTCGCTAAAACAGTAATTCCAGCTTCTATAGCGTTTACTAATGATATTCTACCAGAAGTTTTGGGAGATGTTGAAAAACTCTTTCAAGTGTTCAAGAACATGTTTGAGAATGCTGTCATTCATGGAAAACCTCAAAATATTGAAATAAAATTAATAGAGGATTATGACTTCCTTCATATGCTTGTAATAAATGATGGTGTCCCAATCCCAATCGGTATCCAAGAGAATATCTTTGATTATGGATTTACAACGGAAACTGGTAATATGGGTCTTGGATTATCCATTGTCAAGAAAATCATTGAGGCTCATGGATGGCACATTTCTATTCACTCCAGTCAAGAGTCAACATATTTTCAAATTTCAATTCCAACTTAGGAGACTAAGTGAGTCCCGAAATCAACAAAAAATTAGTTTATAATTCATCGCAGCTTCTACATTTACCGAAGAAGGTCGTTTCGGCACTATTAATTCTAAAACCTTTATAATCTTTAATTAATTTTAGTGAATAATTAACTAAATCATCAGATTCAAAATCAATAATTTTTGCACAAGTCTTACATATTATATGGTGATGTGGTTCGATTTTTGCTTCAAATCTTGAAACTCCCCTTACATTGACTTCTTTTAAGAACCCTTTATCTGCCAGTACCTTGAGGTTTTTATAAACTGTGGCCTTAGTTATCCGTGGAAGGGATACTTTCACATTTTCGTAAATTTCCTCAACATTTGGATGATCGAAATTATCTTTGAGGAACTCTAAAATAGCAGCTCGTTGATTGGTAAGTTTCATGTTCAGGTTTCCATGTATGAACTTGGTACGAGACGAATTATTCTTTTTATAAATGATATTTCGTAAATATCTTACTTGATAATAATGAATATCATTTAACTCGCATTACTACATAATAATCATTATCTTTATAAAGAAAGCTATGTTTTTTACTCCTTAATTCCTAAAAAGAATGTTCGAATAAATATCCAGGTGAATAAGATGAATGACAAAAAAGAAAAGGTTTTAACCACATCAGCAGGAAATCCGGTGGCTGATAACCAAAATTCACTCACTGCAGGTCCTAGGGGTCCTGTTCTCATACAAGATTATCAACTGATCGAAAAACTTGCTCATCAAAATAGGGAAAGAATTCCAGAGCGAGTTGTACACGCCAAAGGTTGGGGTGCATTTGGGACATTAATTGTGACTCATGATATTACGAAATATACAAAAGCCAATATTTTTAGTGAAATAGGTAAAAAAACCGGTATGTTAGCTAGATTTTCTACTGTTGCAGGCGAAATGGGTGCTGCGGATGCAGAGAGAGATGTCCGTGGATTTGCTTTAAAATTCTACACCGATGAGGGTAATTGGGATATGGTTGGAAATAATACACCGGTGTTTTTCATACGAGATCCACTGAAATTTCCAGATTTTATTCATTCTCAGAAACGACATCCGAAAACTAATCTTCGATCTAATACTGCCGCTTGGGATTTCTGGAGTCTTTCACCAGAAAGTCTTCACCAAGTAACCATATTAATGTCTGACCGAGGTATTCCAACAGCTCCTATGTACATGAATGGGTATGGATCCCATACTTATAGCTTCATCAATGCAAATAATAAGCGTTTTTGGGTGAAATTTCACTTTAAAACTCAACAAGGACATAAACATTATACCAACGAAGAAGCAGCTGAGGTTATAGGTAGGACAAGGGAATCCTATCAAGAAGAACTCTTTGGAACTATAGAACGGGGTGATTTCCCAAAATGGACTTTGTATGTTCAAATCATGCCAGAGGAAGATGCATTAAAGACAAGTTATAATCCATTTGATCTTACAAAAGTCTGGCCTCATAGTGAATATCCTTTAATTGAAGTAGGCGTTATGGAACTCAACAGAAATCCAAATAATTACTTTACAGATATAGAACAAGCAGCATTCTCTCCCTCAAATATTGTACCTGGAATTAGCTTTTCCCCTGATAAAATGTTACAGGCAAGGATCTTTTCTTACGCAGATGCACACAGGTATCGATTAGGTACACACTATGAGTCATTACCTGTAAATAGACCAAAAAGTGGAGTAGCTCATTACCATAAGGATGGCCATATGAGATTCTTTGATAATTTTGAGGATAATCCTGATGCATATTATGAACCAAATTCCTTTGGAGGTCCAAAAGAAAGTACAATATATGCTGAACCACCACTTAAAATATCTGGGGATGCAGATCGGTATGATCATCGTGAAGGAAACGATGATTATGTCCAACCAAGAGCTCTTTTCAATCTTTTCAATGATGATCAGAAGAAACGGTTATTCAATAATATCGCTGAAGCCATGGCCGGAGTTCCTGATCATATCATTCAAAAACAATTGGAACACTTTAATAAAGTAGAATCTGCTTATGGAGAAGGGGTCAAGAAGGCTCTTGGAATGTAATTTTAACTTACATCCCATTTTCCTTTCTTTTTTTTTATTTACGATAGCTGAGTAGGACAATTCTCTAATTAAGGATTTCTGATTTGGAGATGAAATTAAAAACAATGGTTTGACACTAGAAATGAAAAAATCAAATCTGAATGATCTCTCTGAAAACAAGTAAAGCCTTCTTGATCGAAATATCTTCTTTTTTCGTGGTAGCTTCCTCATAATGTTTTTAGATATCTTCTTGTCAGTACTGGGAATCTATAAAAAAGGCTGGTTTTGATCAATTTTCTGAAGCGGGACTTCTTTGTTCCAAAGTTCATACATCTGGTTATGAAGGGTTACTCGAAGGATTACTTCCTGACATTCAATTTAAACTTGAACATACCAAGGCCATTCCCCAAGGTTATTCATGTTGTGAAGTTCTAATCACACCAGATCTAAAATAAGGACTGCAAAGTAACCCTTTCATACAGGCTTTTCTCTATTTTTGATTTATATCGGTTTTTGACTTTTGAACCATTATTCTAAATCAGTTTTAGTTTTATTCTTCACGACTTCCTTTAGTAATTTTTGGGAGGATCGAAGATGATGTTTTATTGTTGCTTCATCATATGATGGAGAGGAAGAAGATAAGAGTTGCATAACCCCTGAAATACGGTAATTATTCCTTTGTAAAGTATCAATCATTTCTCGGTCAATTGAAGGGCAAAGGATTGTGAAATGGATAACTTCTTCGAATGAAAAAACATACCGTTTCCAAAGATCGGAACCTTTAGACAAGAGCTTTATTGTATTACTTCTCAATTCTTTCCAATTTGAAGAGATTTTTTTTCTCATTTGATCAAGTAAAAAATCCAGTTTTTTTTCTTCTTTAATTCTTGTTCTCAGGGATGAGATTATTGCCATAGGATAGAAAGTCATATCTTCTTGAGGTGAGTAGTATTCTCGTATAGTCGTTGGACTAAGAGTAAAAGGCATCAAGATAAAAAAACCTCTCGCTAATCCTAAAACCTCTTGTGTGTTCTCATCTTCGGCCCAAATTGTAAATAATCGAGCACTACGTGGATCAATATCAGGAATTTCCTCCGCCCAACCATGTACATTGGTGAAATCAACACACCAATCTCCAAATTGCTCAAACAAACTTGAAGAATCAATATCACGTGTTGGAAAGAATTTTTCCGATACACTTTTGAGATCAAAATCCTTCAATCGATCAACATCTAAAGCATTTTGTCGTCCATCGTGAATTATCAAATTCAATGTTTGGTCATTTTTTCTCAAGGTCATTTACCTCCGATTGTGAAGCCTAATAATCCATTATTGAACAATAAAATATCGAACTTCAAACCTATTATTAAACTTGTATCACTTACTTTCAAAATAGTAGTTATTTTTCGGTGGATTTCGGGATAACTTGGATAATTTCCTTGATTAACCAATAGAAGTTCGAAGAAATTTACTTTGTAAAAGACAGCTTTTAATTTAGTCGAGGAACCAGCTTAATCCAACAAATAATTGATTCACTATGCAGAGGGTTTTTGATTTATACCGGATATGTTATATTATATCGAATTCGAAAATGCGTAATCCAGCAAATGAATATCTATTTTATTTTTTTTTCCTCATCTTCATTTTAGAACCACCACCAGTTTCTGAAAACCTCTTCGGCATCGTTTTCCTGTGAAATAGAGTATTTATGACGAGTAATAGCACAATCCAGATAAATAAAATTAGTAAACAAATTTGGCTTGAAAATAGATTACTTTGATCGACACTGCTTCTTAGGACTTCAGTTAAGGGTGTAAGTGGTGATAAAAAATAGATGAATGTTATGGAGGGATTAATATCTTTCAAAGGGATAAAAATTCCACCAATAAATAATAAAGGAAATTTCACTAGATTAATCATTACCATTATGTCTGATGTCATATCAGTGGGTCTAGCTGATATTAAAAGCCCTAATATGGAGCCGAGAATTGCCATCAATGAAATCCCAACAAAAATTATCAATACAGAGATCGGAGAAGAGATTAACGTGGGAAATAGAGTTATGAATATTATAACAATAGCTGAAGTAATTATGATGGAATAAGCGGAGGAAGCGGCAATAATTCCGAATAATATTTCATTCATAGAAAGTGGAGCGTTTAATAGTCGTTCTAAGGATTTTTCACGAGTTTCTATTGGTAAAATTACGGGACTAACCGAAGTAGAAGTAAAGAAAGAAGTCATAGCACAAATCCCTACAAAAATTTGACTCAAAGAAAGAGATCTTCCGAGAATCCATGAAATTCCCAGAAAGAAAGGAAACATTAACCCAAAGATTAAAACGGGACCTCTCCTCACATATAAAGTTATATTCTTTTTTGATAAAGTCACAACATTCCTCACATGATCATATCTCATACGTCATCCCCCCTATAAGATTTGACATCATTCTCTATTAAGTGAATAAACACTTCTTCCAACGAGGTTTCCGTTAAACGAAACGTTGAAATTTTTATTTCATGTTGCTTACTAAAATCATTAAGATTCGAAATATCTTCTAATGGATTATTGCTAATAATGGAAAAACGATCTTTCTGTTCCTCTATCAAATTAAATCGGGATTCTAATTCAGTCTTTTGTTCCAAAGATAATTTGCCTTCGATAGTAAACAGCAATGTTGATGTGGGTTTGAATTTTTTACGGAGATTATCTGGGCTTTCATCAGCAATAATCTTCCCTTGGTTCATGATAAATATCCTATCACAGACTTGCTGAGCTTCTTGCATATTATGGGTGGTTATCAAAATAGTTTTTCCTTCCCTTTTAAACTCAAGGATCTGATCGCGTACAATCTTCGCGGAAGAGGGGTCTAATCCACTTGTCGGTTCGTCAAGAATCAGTATTGGAGGTTCGTGCAATAAGGCTAGACACAAATTTAAGCGTTGTTTGAGCCCTTTTGAAAGCGATTTTGTTTTAGAATGAATTTTATTCATTAATTCAAATCGCTCTAGCAATGTCATTATGCGTTTCTTTAATTCTGTCTGAGATATTCCATAAATAGAACCTGAAAATTTAAGATTCTGCCACACAGTAAAATCTGAATAAGCATTACTAACCTCTGGGACGATTCCAAAATTCCTTTTTGCCTCTTTGGAATTACTAGTAAAGTCTTTTGAATATATTTCCACTTTAGATGTGTTTTCTAATTGAAAAAGACCAGTTATTAATCGAATCGTGGTAGTTTTGCCCGCACCGTTTGGTCCCAAAATTCCAACAATCTCTCCCTCATAAATTCTGAATGAAACATTGTTAACTGCTGTTAATTCGTCAAAATTTTGAGTTAAATTAAAAGTTTCTATTGCAATTTTCTTAGAAGAACTCAATAATAAATCTCCTCGATTGGTAGGCTATAGCTCCTTGACATTTTGCGTCTAACCTGATTCTTCTTTTTTAAATCATTCTTTGTAGGGAAAAATATAATATTCATTTTCACGGAATTAACTAATGAACCTCCCTAATTCTTTAAATAATAAATTAAGAGTGTAATAATAAAGAATCTGTGTAACAATAAACATCATACAAAGAGTTATTTGTTTTTTATGAATATTATTGAAATTCACTATACGAGATTGGCGAAAAATATAGATAATAAGTAAAGAATCACCTAAAATCAGAAGTAATAATACTAGAATAATGAAAAGAATGGTTAAGTTAATTTCACTTACAAGTAATCCAAAAATCAAGCTCATAAACATCATATACAAATTTATTAGAAGAAGAATTATACTAAGTCCCAATATCAATGATTTCCAAAATGGTTTTAGGTTTAGAAGGAGATACATAAAAAAAGTCAAAGCTAAGCCACTAAAAAGGGCGTATAAAGGATCTACTTCATTTACAATCCATATAAGTGGAAAAATTACAAGAATTAATAATGGAATAATAATACGGAAATGCTTCTCAACCAAATACCGCATTGTAAGATTCTCTAATTCCAAATTAAACCAACCAAGAAAAATTAGTGAAAGCTTAATAGATACATTCTTCAGAAGTCTCAAGTATAAGAATCTATTCTCGAAATTCGATTAAAGAAGGGCATTCCCACTATTGTGTCAGGGAAAAAAGAGAGAAAAGAAGAATAGATTGAGGCAGATTACTTAATCAGTCGTTTTCGATAAGTTATGAAAAGCATCAGAGAAACGAATATCATTAGATATTCAAATGTCGGAGAAATTGTCGCTTCTGTTTCTTCTTCTTCACTTTCAACAATAATAGATACTGAATAAGTCGTGAATTGACCCTTTGTATTTGTGACCTTGATCTCGCATTCATAGTCGCTCTCTTCAGTGAGGATGAAATCTACACTATATGTTTCTGATTCCTCTGTTTCACTGGAAAAAGATAGGACATAAGCAAAACTATTCATGTCACTATCTTTAAGAGTCAAACTGACATCGTTTATTGTTACATCAGATTTCAATATCTCAACTTCAATTGTAATTTCTGTTCCAGATTCAATATATCGACTAGGAGAAACTTCGACATCTATGATTTCAGGTGCGTCAAGAACTCGAATCCATTCTCCCCCTACCTCTGTTGAGAGACCGAGTTTATTTATTACTTCAATTTCTATCCAGAATTCTCCTAACTCATCAAAAAAAACATCACATTCGAAAATTTCACCTGTCCCAACTGTTCCTGTTTGAACCATTGGTTTTGGAATAGCGTACCCAAATGCATGTACCCATAGATTAACGGAGTCTATACCATTTGAATCCCATACTTCGACTGTTACTTGTAGGGTTCCTCCAATCATTATGGAAGGATAACTTATACTTAGTTCATTAAGAACTGAAGGAGAACAGACTATTATTATGATCCTTCCAGATGTTGATGGTCCATTTGTGTTTGTTATATCGACTTCGATAGTCCATGTTCCAGCATCTTCCAAATGAAGTTCAAAACCCCAATATTCTTCTTGACCCCAGTCTTCGGATTCGATAAGAGTCAGAGCATGAGGGGTACCATCTAAGTACGCCATCATGTCAACAGAAAGCGCATCAGCAAAACCATACTTCCGAAATTCGACACCAATGTCAATCCAGTGGTTTGTAGCGTAAACAGACCCAGAACCAGGCCAAAAATTCATTATTTCAATTACATTAGGTTCTATACTGGAAAAATTCAAAAATAAAAAAAAAAAAAAAAATTAAGTAGTCTCTTATCAAAGAAGCTACAGGGAATCAAGATGGAGATTATTGCAACTCATAGCTTTAGGGGAGGATCGGGAAAAAGCTTTTTAGCCTTAAATTTAGCAGCGGTATCTGCTCGGACTGGTTTAAAAACAGTAATAATGGATTGTGACTTTGGATCTCCTTCGTTTCAATCAAATCTTCCAACTGAAAATATACCGAAGAGTTTTGGGAACAGTTTTCTGTTAAATACGACTGAATATGATAAGATCCTTACACCGACAAAAATAAGTAATCTTGATGCAATTTTTGCAGATCCTCGTCCAATCCTCGGACAAGGATTGCTTGAAGTGACAGAAAAACCACATTTACAGGCACTTCAGCAATTTTCACTGTTACGAGAAAAATTAGAGAAAGAAGGTTATGAAAGACTTTTTCTTGATATATCACCGAATCTGTGTTATAGTAGTGCAAATGCCTTGACGATTTCAGATTCAATTATACTTATCCATCGACCAGTAATTCATTCATTAGATATTACATTGCACGTCATCCAAACGATTTATTCTACCCTAAAAAGGTCATTAAAACCTAGAAATTTCTACTTAATCTACAATCAAGTACCACATGGCACGCCAGAGAAAATCGAAAAACTTCTCTCCAAGCTGACAACGGAGTTTAAAAAGAGTCTTGATATCAAAGTTTTAGGTACAATTTCTCTTGATCCTACTATGGACTTTTGGGATTCTCTTCTTATTATAGAGGGATCTGACCTTCTAGACACTATGAAACAGATGGTAGACAAGCTCCCCTAACTTGAATTTATGCTTCGTATTTTTCTTGAAAGTATAAGAGTGCATCAGCTTTTTCGATGAATTTAACTAAGGCTTCAACGTTTTTACTTGAAATATCTCGAGGAATCTGTTCCTCTAGCTTAGAGAAGCTTTCGTGAAATTTCTTTGCTCTAACCTTAACTTTCTGTACCTGAAGTAAATGTAAGAGGTCTTTATTTCTTGTGAGGTAGTATGCCTGAGGAAGGAAAAAAAAGAGTACACCAATGGAATCCGCATTAAAACTTAATTTACCAGGAAGGACAACTCCAAGAAATACTAAAATGCATCCAATTAACCAGAAGAAATTGATGACGGTGAGGTTCCTCAAATTACTTTCGAATCTGCTTTTGTTGTTTAGGAGACGGGTTTGGCGACCGAGGATTTGTTGAGTTTGATTTTCTAACGAATTTTGGAGAACCTGTTGACTATGTTGTATGAACTCAATTTCTAGTTTTATAGCTGTTCTGACTCTATTCAAGATAACAAACATGATTAGAATCGCAAATATGAGAACTAATCCAACAATTGCAGAATAAAGGAGAGAAAGATCCTGATGATACCCGAATTCTGGCATATAATAAATTTCCCATGGATTATATCCACCTATTATGATTACTATACCAGCCCCAGAAACGAGAAAGAAGAGATTTGAAATAAGGGAAACCTCTCTTGAAATTGTATGCCAATACTGGACATAAAAGATACCACCCACTTGTAACAGCAGTAGACTTCCTCCTAAGCAAATTTCGGCCAAAATATCCTGCCCTTCTGTTAAAAAAGGTGTGATCCCGTATAATAACATACTGAAAGCCGTTATTCCCAAACCAATACCATAATAAGCCATGATCTCTCTTCTACGATCGTTTTTATAGACTTGGAATCCTCTGAAGATTATATAGCTAATCACTAATGATCCAAGGATGGGAACTAAGGACCGTATAAGAAGATAAAGGTTCAGGTGTACCTCTCTCCGATTTATACTGAAGACACTTTATAGGAAATTCCTATTCTTATAAGCTTTCTAGTAGATATAATTCGAAAGTCAATGGTGAAAGGATCTAATGAAGATTTTATTCTAAATTTCCAATTTGTCGGTGATATCCCAATGTCATTCCTTCTCAAAAAGAACCGAAGTGACTAAACATTCGAAGAATTGTCATTTTTGACAATCTTTCTGCTTTATGACTATTATCCATCATATAGTGTATTAGTAATAATCGTTTGATAGAATTGAACATTCTAGTAATAAATGGATAGTTGAAGAATCGTGACGTATACGGGCGTTATTTCATCGAAGATGGATAAAGAACGCGAAGAGACTGAATTAAAAGATCTGAAAAGATTGTTTGAGATGAAAGGAGAATTTTCAGAGGATATGATCCAAGAAACATGGAATTCTCTCAAGAAGATGCAAGAAGAATTAGAATTGCCTTCATTATATCCTATGAAGCAGCATTACTATTTCTATTTACGTCTGGAGGAAATCAAAAACGCACTAGCTCCCTTTCCTACTGATTTTCTACAATTAAATCAATTACATGTTGAAATAAATAGCTTACGTGACTTACTAGAGCTTCCCCCCACATCTTCCATCTCTGAAGTAATTACTCTAATACGAAAAAAATCATTGGATGAGTTAATGGCTTTAGAGATTGGGTCTGATTCGCTTCTCCTGAAAATTATGCTGCTCCAACTCTCCACAAAGAAGGCAAACTATGCAATTGATGAAAAGCCAGTCTTAGTTCATGAACTAGATAGAAAACTCTTGGAAATTTTAATCTCCTATGGTCCACTTACTCGTCCAGAATTAGTTGAGGTAACAGGGGTTGCTCGAAGTTCAATCTATGATAGTTTGCGTCGTTTACACTTGAAAGGGCTTATAACTCAATATTCTGGCAAAAGAACCACTGTAGGTCGACCTATGACCTTATTTGATGCTTTAATCTAAAAACATCTATCAAAGCTGAAGCTCTTACTAAGAATCGGCTTCTGGGACAAAGAATCTTAGACACACTGGGGAAGAAGTGTTTATACGAGGAAGGGTAATTGAAAACTCATGCAAGCTGATTCATCATTAGAAGTCAATGATAAAGTTGTTTTTCCGAAAGAAGGCACCTGGTTCTACCGACTAATGCATCACACAGGTTCAGATCTTCCCAAATCGTATAAGTGGTTTAAACGATTAAACAAGGGATTTATGGTACCCCTATACAGATTACGAGTTTTACCCCTCTTCGGTATCGGGTGGATTATTCTCATGATAACAACTATTGGTCGTAAAACTGGAAAAAAACGATATACTCCCTTAGAATTTCATCGGATTAACGACGTTATTCACATCGCAGCTGGTATGGGAGAGAAAAGTGATTGGGTAAAGAATATTCGTGCTAATCCAGATAAGGTAAAATTTCAGGTGGGATTTAGGAGTTTTCATGCTGAAATTGAAATTATCGACTCTATTCCAGAGAAAGTTAAATATATCGAGTGGATGGTCACCAACATTCCACTAGAAGCTAAAACAGGGTTCGGTTGGGATTCTAAAACTGATAAAATTGAAAATTCAGATTTTACCCCTCTTGCTGAATTCTTAACAGTTATTCGATTGCACAAACTAGTTAGCGATTAAGTAAAAAGAATTTAAATTCGTGAAACCTGACAGATTACGAGATTATCCGAGTGAGGAATGATGTCTAAACGGAGTTCACCACCTGAAGGTCGTGCAGGTATACCAGGATGGTTTGTTTTTCGGAGTGTGGATAATGTTGTACTATACTCACGGGTCTATTCTGCGATAGAGGGTACCTACTCTACAGAGAAAGCTACAGCAGTTAATGATATATTTAAAACTATTCTACATCTCCTTAAAACTAGTTTTTCGTGGATGTCTTCCTCTCAAATTGAATACCTCGCAATGGATAGGTATGATCTAAGTATCTTGAGGGGAAAGTATATTTTGCTTGTTTTTTTCATCCGTCGTGGTAGTTCAATTAAGGATATCTACAAAGTGCAGGAGAAAGTGCTTAAAATTATTGAAACAGATGCTGAGGGCCGTTTATCTTCACAAATCGCCGAACCTGAATTATTACGGGATGTTTGGATGAGTAGCGAGGAAAAGATCCGTCCATTTATTCATCATTCATTCTGAACAGAAATTGTCACAGTTGAAACCTTTTTAACTTTCTATCCTAATCACCTATTTTATGGAATCTGATCAAATTGTACCAATGATTCTTAGAGGGATAAAAGGTAAAAACACCCACCTTCCTCCAGAAAAAGCATTAGAAGGATTAACGCCTGAAATTGCTCGTATGAGACCTCAAAATGACTATCATTCTTGCTGGGAGTTGCTTCATCATGCCGTTGTATGGCAAGAGGCCATATTTGAAGCGATACTAGGGAAAGATGTCGATTGGCAAGCGATAAGTGAAAAAGATAATTGGCCTGGGGAAGAATATCTAGCTGATGATTCTAATTTTGTTAACTTGATTGAAAAGTTTACACAAGGATTGAAAAAAGCTGAAGAGTTAGCTAAATCAATGGATCTTACTAAATCGATGCCTGCATGGGGTGATGCCCCCGTACTGCAAGCTTACTTTGTTTTACTTCAGCATAACTCTTATCATTTAGGACAAATTGTTGCTGTAAGGAAAATGCTGGGGATATGGTCATCATAAGGTGTAATAGAAATGGTAAAGGGAATAGGCCAAGATTTCATGAAGAAAACCAAATATCAATATATGGATCCATCTGATCAAAACAAAGGAGTTCCTCAACCATCATTGGAAGCAGAATATGATATTACGGCTGACTTAATAGATTTAGTTGAACCTAGCCAAATTAATATTCCGCAAATCCCTTTACGTACATGTATTGAATCAAGAATGAGCATTCGGAGCTATTCTACTGAAGCATTAAGTCTTGAGGAATTATCTTGGTTGTTGTGGAGTACACAAGGTGTACGAAATAAAGAGCTAGAACAAATCCGATCTTATTTTTCTGATGAGATGGAGATCGAGGAAATAAAGAAAGTTCTAAAGACAGTTACTTTGCGTAATGTTCCCTCCGCTGGAGCTCGTCATGCATTTGAAACGTATCTGTTAGTAAATCGAGTGGATGGATTGGAACCTGGTTTATACCGTTATATCGCTACCAGACATAAGCTACTAAAAATCCCTAAAGATCCAAATATTGCAAGTAAGATGAAGAAAGCAGCATATGACCAATCTATGGTTGTTAAGTGCGCTGTTACCTTCATCTGGGTTGCTACTACGTATCGAATGACATGGAGATACGGTGAGAGAGGATATCGATATTTACATCTTGATGCAGGCCATGTATGTCAAAACCTTTACCTCTCTGCAGAAAAAATAGCCTGTGGAGTTTGTGCGATCGCTGCCTTTCATGACGACGAATTTAATGAATTGTTAGATTTACTACCTGATAAACAATTTGTGATTTATTTGGCTACTGTGGGCAAGAAACGGTAAAAAGTCGGTACTAAAACACAGATTCAGCAGTAACCTTTTAAACACATACCAAAATCGTTCCATAGGACATAAACCTAATTTTTAAAGTAGAAAAGGACGAACGGAACGATTAATTATCTTCTTTTTATAAAAAATTGTGACCATTAAGATAATTTTGCTTTTAAATAAGGATTAAGTTCGATTCGTAGCAAATTGAGTGTAAAAAATGTCATACGAAAGTGAAAATACATATGAGACGCATTCAGCAAAAATCGCTGAAGTAAAAGCGTTAGAAAAACATCTAGACGTTATTTTTAAAGTCTATGAAAAAGAAGAAGAACGCGAAATCAACGCAAAGTCGGGAGATACTCATCGTGTTTGTGATTTTACCGTCGCAGACGAGACAGGATCAATAACCTTGACCGCTTGGAATGAGGATATTGATACTCTTGAGTTAGAAAAAGTTTACAAATTATCTAATGGTTTTGCAAACGTATTTAGAAATTCCCTTCGTCTATCTAAAGGTAAATTTGGAACCTTAAGTGAAGATCCAACCATTTTTGAAGAAATCGATACCGACAATAACAGATCCTCTGAACATGTCGAAGACCCTCGTCGAAGATCATTCGGCGGTGGCGGCCGAGGTGGCTATGGTGGCGGTGGACGCGACCGTGGTGGCTATGGTGGCGGTGGCGGTGGACGTGATCGTGGTGGATATGGAGGCCGTGGTGGCGGTGGACGCGACCGAGGTGGTCGTGATCGTCGTGGCGGCGGAAATCGCTGGTAGATTTTCTCCTCCTCCCTCACTTTTTAATTAAAATCGATTTTTTTTCACTTTTTAATTAAAATCGATTTTTTTATTCTTTTTTCTTTTTTTAGCAACTTCTCCTCCTCCGTAGGAATTATATTCAGTTTCGAGGAGACTATTTTAAACCTCAGACAGTAGATGATATTAGTCATGCAATACAGAAAGCTTGGAAAATTTGGAGAAGTATCCGCTCTAGGATTTGGATGTATGAGACTTCCTACTCTAAAGCCTGGTAAGCCAAAAATTGATCGTGAACGGGCTATCAATTTAATCAGAGAAGGAATCGATGGTGGAATTAATTATGTTGATACTGCTCATATGTATCATGATAAAGAAAGTGAAGTTGTGGTCGGTCTCGCTTTAAAAGATGGATATCGTGAGAAAGTCCGTCTTGTTACCAAATGTCCAGTTTTTTATGATGTTTTCAATGAAACAAAACACTTCGATTATTATCTGGATGAACAGTTGACAAAACTGGATGTCGATTACTTAGACTTTTATTTAATGCATGGATTAAATGCAAAAACCTTCAAAGAAAAGGTTCAAGATCTAGACTTAGTGGAAGCAGCTATGTCTGCAAAGGAGCAAGGTAAAATCAAACATCTTGGTTTTTCGTTTCATGATAAACCAGAGGTTTTGAAAGAGATAATCGATACTTCTCATTTTGATTTAATGTTAGTTCAATATAATGTTTTAGATCAGGTAAATGAAGAGATGATTGGTTATGCTGCGAAAAAAGGAATGGGTGTTGTAACTATGGGGTCTGTCGGAGGAGGGCGTCTTGCTGGTTCACCCCCTGACTCTATGAGTCAATGGCTTTCTGAAGGGAGGTCAAATTTTGCAGATTTAGCCTTGAAATTTGTTTTATCTAATCCCAATGTGTCTGTAGCCTTATCGGGAATGGGAACAGAAGAGATGCTCCGAGATAATTTAGCGTTATCCTCTAAAAGTGATTACAATCAATATCTAGGAACAGAGAAAGATCGAATAGATAAAATCGCCCTGAAATTTAAAGAATTATCTGATATTGTATGTACAGGATGTGGATATTGTATGCCCTGCCCGAATGAGGTCAATATCAAACTGGTATTCGAATATATGATACGATATCAAATCTATGGGCAAGAAGAGGCAAGACATTGGTATGCAAACATTGGAAAGGTAAACTGGGCACCTGGGAAGAATGCAGAAGCTTGCATAGAATGTGAAGAATGTTTAGAGAAATGTCCACAAAAGATTCCGATAATTGAGCAACTCAAAAAAGCCCATCAATTACTAGCATTTTAATCAGAAAATTAGAATCAGTTTCAGATTTAAACGTGAAAAAGAAATGAAGATAGAGGATATAAAAGATCTACAATTCCATGATGGACGTATAAATCCTATCACTCACGATCGTTTAGTCCAATTCGATATTAGTTCGGTGGTAGAGAGATTCTATCAAACGCGGACTGTTGATGCTTCTGCCGTAATTTCTGATCTTGGACCTATTCACATTGATTTTACAAATATCCAAGACTGGGCTGAGGATATACCTGATATCGATGACCGAAGTGGAAGGATCTTCATTTTATGGGCAGAAAATCCTGATACCAATGAAGTAGTCTTGAAGATAAGAGGTTTTTTCATTCTCGTACCTTTTGAGTTTGGGATGGAACAATTAAAGGAATATCACACTCGTCATGACACTCCTTGTCATCCTATGGCCATTATTTCCTCAATTCGGACGATTTTCGATGATGTGGATATTCTTACAGAGCTTATTGACCGGATAGATAAGGAACTCAATGATCATTGGCAAAAAACACGAAAGAGGTTAATTGAGAGACTTGAAAGAAATTTCCTGTGGGAACGGTATGTTTATTCCCTTGATACCATCTCACATATCTCCTATCTCTGCCCCTCCATGGATCGGGAGTTACTGGCCGCTCTTAAGCGAAAAGAATTTTCTTCTACTGGTGTGTTACAAGTGATGGCTTCCCCTACTTCATCCTATGATCAAGTTTCTTTACAATCTCACTTGAAAAAAGCAAAAGGGATTATAAAAACACATCAGAATAAGCCAATTTGAAAAAAATCGGAGTACATGAACGTTTTATGCTCCTGCGATGAAATTGTCTAAAAACATCATTACCATAAATCCAAGGATGACTCCAAATGTGGCTGCTCGTTCATGTCCCTTTCGATGACTTTCAGGGATAATTTCATCAGAAACTACAAAGATCATTGCTCCTGCTGCGAATGCCATACCAAAACCTAGCATCCCTAATGCAACACTGACCGCAGCAACCCCAATGAATCCTCCAATTGGCTCTACTAGTCCAGTAATCGTTGTTATGGTCAAAGTCTCTCGTTTTTTGTACCCTTCTCGAAGTAATGGAAGAGCAACAGCGGTTCCTTCAGGGATGTTTTGAATTGCAATTGCAACAGCAATAATAACTCCTGTAGTTATATCACCAGTCTGAGCTGCAGATCCAAAGGCAACTCCCACTGCCAATCCTTCTGGAAAATTGTGTATTGTTATGGCAATAACAAATAACCAAGTTGCAGCTAACCGTTTAGAAATGTTACTAGAACCTTCGGGCCCAGAAATGAAATGTTGATGGGGAGCCCATCTATCAATAAGATGAATAATTAATGCTCCGCTTCCAAAACCAAGCATAACAATAATAACGGGTTCAAGTATCCATTCAGTATAAATAGGGTCCATTTCTAAAGCTGGAACCAATAGACTAAAGGCAGAAGCTGCAAGCATAACACCTGCAGCAAAACCAAGCATAATATCGAGGCTTCGATCAGAAAATTCTTTTCCCAGTAGAACGGGGATTGCGCCGATAGAGGTTGATAATCCTGCAAGAAGAGAAGCAAATATTCCCAGTAAAATTATTTCCATTTCTAAATCTCCATTAAGATATACTCAAATAAAGGTCGGTTAGAGAGGGTTGACTATCGAGAATAATAATAATTATCTTACGTTTATAGTAGATATTATCCTAATCATTTTTTTCTATTATGCAAATAAATCTTAACTCTAGAATGGAAATGCTTTTGAAAGTCGGAGGTGTTTTACGATGTGTCAGCTTTTTTGGAGTTACATTGATGCGTATCCGAGAAAATTGGGCATTGTTCGTTGAAGGCACAGAGGTCAAATGGACTTTTGGAGAACCCAGTCCCGAGTTCTTAGAAATTGTTTCAAACTTTTTGATGGGTTTAGGGAATCTGGGGAAGGAATTATTTGGTGAAGGGATTGCAAGCATTCAATTTGATTTGCCCCAACATGTGGGGATTAAATCCTCAGAAATATTCATTGTTTCTTTGGAAGACCAGTTTTTCTTAATTATTAGTGATCCAGCCGTAACGCTTTTGCTTATCAATGCGGAAGGTGGTATTCCTGACGAAATAAAAGTAATAATGAAGGCGGTACTTGTTGGTCAAGCTTCCATTCTTTATGCAAATGCTGTTTCTGGTGAGATCGATGACGAGACAAAAGAAAGTATTGATACACATTTTCAGAATATCCTTCTTGATATCAACGAAAGATACCTGCAGGGTGACCTCATAAATACTATTGTCGGCCAATTTGGCAGTAACTTTAGTATTTTGACATTCGAAGAGTGTTTGATGCTTCATTATTATTTACGGAAGCATGCAGAAAAAACTCAGGTAGCGAAACCTGCTGGATGGGCTATGATCGCGAATCTTGAGGGGTGGGAAGTGCCACTTGCATATAATCTCACAAAAGAAGGAATCTGGGCTGGCTTTTTCAGTGCCATCATAGGATTTATTCATTCACTGTTTGAATCCAAACCTCGATCCATAACTTTTGGTTCTACTGCTATTCATAAGTTACGGTTCGTATATGGTAAGAAGTTTTACTTCATGGCCATCGACACGAGTTTTGTTTCAGACTTATTACTTCAAAAACGGTTCCAAAATGAGTTATTTAATACTAGTTATGCTATCTTGAAAGATATGTCATCAGGGATCAAGTCGTTAATCGTTGAAGAGATTTTGGCATATAACGAAGGAAAGCTAAATGAGTTATCCGTTGAGACTCTTCTTGATACATATATTGGGGAAGATGAATCTCTCGAATTAAGTCAAGATGAAAGAGTAATCCGTATTTGGGGAAAACTCCTTCTAAGTTTTCAAAAGCAGGAATGATTCCTCTTTCGTAAAGGAGCTTTTTCTGAATTCTAGGAAATCTGATTAGAAATTCTAGAAAAATTATTTATTTTGATATCTTAATCATTAGGATATTGACTACTTGGAGGTCTAGGTACCAAATGACTGTACTTGAACTGTTTAAACTCACCAAGAAAAAAGCATTAGTAACTGGGGGAGCGAAGGGTATAGGACGTAAAATTAACGAAGGTTTACTAGAAGCAGGTGTTGAATCACTTATATTTTGCGGACGGGGAAGACATGGATCACTTGAAGATGAACAACAGCGGCTGAAAAATCTTTTTCCCTCTCGTGACATCAGAGGTATCACGTGTGATATAAGCGAGGAGTCAGAAATTCTATCTTTAATAGAAGAAATTCGAGATCTCAAAACATTAGATATCCTGGTTAATAATGCGGGTGCTACATGGGCTGTTCCAACACTAGACCAAACTTTAAAGTCGTGGAATCGATCCATTGATACTAATCTAACAGGGACATTTCTAATGTGTAAGCATGTCATTCAAGAGTTTATGTTACAAAATGAGGATGGGGGAAGCATAATTAATATCGCATCCATTTTAGCTTTGAAGGGTGTTGCGGAAATCGCTCAGATTGGATATTCTGCGAGTAAAAGCGCACTTTTAGGCCTGACTCGTCAATTAGCAATAGAATTTGCATGTAATGGAATTCGAACAAATGCGATATGTCCTGGTTTTATTGAAGGGGATTCTATGGCGGAAATCTTTACAAAAGAGGGAAGTCCAATCCGTGATACTCTCATTGATATGGTACCCCTCCGACGGTTTGTTAGTGTCAATGATATGAAAGGGATCGTAACATTTTTGGCCTCAGATGCCTCCTCGTATATAACAGGACAAACTATTGCTGTAGGGGGCGGCTTATCAGTCAGCCTATAGTTTAAGGAATAATTACTAATGTTATCAGATTTAAGAAGTATTCTTCTTTCTCGACCATTAAATTATTACATAAATAATTATTACGAGGCAATTTCAGAGTTAAAGAACCAAGTTTCCCCACTGATTGGATATTTCACTAATAAGACTCCACTAGAGCTACTCCATGCTTTAAATCTCCATCCTATACGGATCTATGCATTTAAACATCCTAAATCTCAACAGGGTGCTTACGAACGATATGTTCAAACCTTTGCTTGCTCTTGGCTTCGAGATATTATTGATAATGGATTAGTTAATGGTTATAATGAATTAAATGGAGTTATATTTTCCACGGGAACGTGTGATAGTTTACAGAATGTTTCTGATATATGGCAAAAGGTCTTTCTACACCAATTAACATATAATCTAACCTTTCCAATCCAAAGCAATGAGGCTTCGTATAAATACTTAGAAAATGAATTTCTCCAATTTTGTGAATATTCAAAGAAAAATATCTCATCTCCAATTAATGTTGAGCTGAAGGAATCTATACAGAAATTTAATCGAAAGAGGGAAATATTACGAAAAATTGCAGAATTAGTATCTTCTGGGAGAATGTTGTATTCAACATTTGCGAGAATTATGTATTATGGCGATCTATTGCCCGTAGATGAATTTATTCGAATTTTTAAGGAATTAACGATTCCTGAATATTATGAAGAGCTGCTACCAAAGCAGGAAAGACATCCTCGTTTACTCGTATCTGGTGGAATGTGGGATAACCTCCATTTATTTGATATTCCGGAATGGGAAGGTTTAGTTGCAGATGATCTGTCTTTTGGTAATCGAAATTTTAACTATAACCTTCCTGAATCTAATTCAATGCATGCTTATGCAAAATCGCAACTCGGACGGGTACCTGAGCCGACTGCATATGATGATAATCAGAGATTGGAGAATCTTGCAAAGCAAATTAAGGATCATAATGTAGAGGGAGTAATCCTCCTTACGATGAAGTTTTGTGATCCTGATGCATTTGAACTTATACCAATACGCAAGTTTTTAGATTCGATGGATGTTCCATATTTGAATTTAGAAACCAGTCCTGATTTATCAAATCTCGGACAACTACAGACTAGATTAGCCGCGTTTTCGGAGTTACTGATATAGGAGAGAAATAGAATTTGAATTCACCCAATCAAACTCGTGTTTATCGTCGCTTAGAAAGTGCTCAATCAGTAAAAAATAGTCAAGCAATGTATTATCTTAACAGCAAAAATCCTTATCTTCATGAAGAGGGAAAGAAAATTGCTTGGGTAACATCTGGAGGACCCGTCGAGTTTTTAGTAGCAATGGATATCGTCCCATTATACCCAGAGCAATATGGAGCAATTGCTGGCGCGGCAAAAGATAGCACTCGCTTAAGTCAAGTTTCCGAGGCACATGGATATAGTCAAGATATTTGTGCATACGCTAGAACCTCTTTTGGTAGTATTTTATCACCTGAGAGTCCAACTCCACTCTCTGAAATAGATGGAGTAGGTGGTTTAGCTAAACCAGATATGTTAATATGCGGAAATAACATTTGTGGAACGGTATTGAAATGGTACCAAGATTTAGCCCGTACTTACACGATTCCGCTGTTCATCTTTGACACTCCTCCCTTAGCAGATAACAATATTCCATCTTATTACCTTGAATATTTAACAGCTCAAATGGATAGTTATGTATCCTTTCTTGAAGAACAGATGAGCAAAAAAATGGATATGGAAAGATTAACCGAAGTTTTTCTTAATTCGAAAAAGAGTATTGAGCTTTGGACCAAGATATTAAATCTAGGACAGGCAATTCCCTCTCCACTAAACTGTGCAGATCGGTTTTTATTAATGGCTCCAGTTGTATCTCAAAGAGGGACTATTGAAACCGTTGAGTTGTATGAGGAAGTTTATCAAGAAGTCCAAACCAGAGTAGACCATCAAGAAGGAGCAATTACTGTTCCAGAGAAATATCGTTTACTCTGGGATAATATACCCATTTGGTTCAATCTCTATGATTTCTACAATACACTGGCTCAGAAAGGTGTAGTTTTTCCTGTAGACACGTATACAAATGCATGGTCTCAAAATTTTCTGGAATCAGGTGACCTACTGAAAGATGCAGCAGTAATGTATTCCAATATTTATTTGAATAAAACTCTACAGCATAAAATCGACCTGGTCGGACATCTTGCCAAGAAATTTCAATGTAATGGAATATTGTATCATTCTATGCGTTCCTGTAAACGATATTCGTTAGGACAACCGATCACACGAGTAGAAGTAACTAAAAAGACAGATATTCCAGGAACATTAATAGAGGGGGATATGAATGATTCAAGGGCGTATTCTGAGGGCCAAGTAATGACTCGTATCGATGCCCTTTTAGAGCTGATTGATACTCAAAGAAGTTAAATCAGTGTGTAACTTCAAAGATTCAGCAAATATTTAAACCACGAAATCTAATATTATCAAATCCAAGGAAAAAATCGATAATAGTATTCGGTGTGTAAACTTGATAAAAGCTTCAGATTTAGATCCAATATTATATCGGCAATATATAAAGCAAAAATACTCTGAATTAGTCTGGAATGCGTATTTACATAAGAAAGTAATCGAACAAGTTCTTGACCAGGAACTATTTGGTTCCCTAAACTCAGTAGTACAATTATTTCTTCAATACGTTATCAAAGAATGGGCCTGTCCAAATTGTTTGCAAACAATTTTGCCATTTATGTCCAATTGCTATAAAAATCTTCCAGCCAAAGGAGATATTGTTTATGTATACTCTAAAGAACTAATAAGTAAATTTCCAGTTTTAGCATGTCCTCATTGTGATACGCAAATTGTTGTAGTGGCGATTGACGATTATAGTGATTTATTTGAATTTCGCTACAAAGAAATTGAAAAGGAAATTTATGATTTATTAGAAGATAGATCTTTGACAGATTTAGAAGTTACTCAAAAAAGTTTAGAAAAGCGATTAAGTTGATCCTCTCTCCTCATCACTAATCCTCTTGCAATGAAAAAACTACAGTAAAAAATTCTTGCACATCAGACCAAATAAAATCACAGAGAATATTCTCTCTTTTAAAATGAAGGTCTAATCATCTAATCTGCGAAGTATTGAGTGACCCATAACCTCAAAAGCTTGATCTATATTCTCTCCAGTTTTTGCAGAAGTTTCAAAGTATTTAAATTGAAAATCTGAGATCCTGAGTTTTTCCTTAATGTAATCATTCACAGATTGACGTGTAACTTGAATATTATTTTCCAGATCGACTTTATTTCCTAATATAAGTATGGATGGATTAGAAGAAGAACACTTTTTCAAAAATTCTTCTGACCAACTATAAATGCTTTCTAATGTCCTAGGACGTGTGAGATCAAGAATTAACAATGCACCGACAGCTCCTCTATAATATCTTGAACGGACTTGATTAAAGGATGGTTGGCCAGCAAGATCCCATATTTGGAGATGAAGTTCGACAAAACTCTCGTCTATACTAACGTTAATATGTTTGGAAAAGAAATCTGCGCCTATAGTAGGAGTATAATTTGATGAAAAGTCTTTATTGAGATATCGGTGAGCAATTGAAGTTTTTCCTACTGCTCCATCACCAAGGAGGCAGATTTTAGCAAAGATCCTCATATTACTCCTCTGGACATTTTCTTGAACATTCCCTTTTGAATCTCTTCACTTATAAATCCTACACCTAATCAAACACTCATCCTGTATATAATTCATCTTGGTAGAATTAAAGACTGGTTAAAATTCTTGTTGAGGAGCTTTTCTCCTCCAAAAAAAATGAATCTCTCATCAACACCTCTTCATCAATTGCAAAGGTGGAAAAGCTGAATCTAGCTTTAATGCAATTATAAAAATCTCAAATTAGGATGGTTTAGATGTACAATCTTTTGGCAAATCACATACTCACAGAAATAGATTTTAAAGAGAAAAATCTTGTTCTCCAGTTTGTGTGATTTAGCTAGAATCTCATTCTATTAGGACTTTTTTCAAGTATTTTGCGGCCAAGAGCAATGAATGCTTCAGAAACGTTATCCCCCGTTTTTGCAGAAGTTTCAAAATGATCAACTTCGCCAATTTGAGCTTGGAATCTTGGTAGAATGTGTTCGGAGATATATTTCTCTGCCTCTGACGGTGTAATACTCGTGGTACTCCGTAAATCTGATTTATTACCGAGAATGTTGATAGTAACTAAGGGTGTTGCCATATGTTGGACGAGCTCTTGTACCCACCCACGAAGATTGTGAAGTGAATTACGATCGTTTACATCATAAACAATTAATGCTCCGGCAGTATGACGATAGTAAAGGGCACGAATTTGATTAAAAGTAGGTTGGCCTGCTAAATCCCAAATCTGAAAGCGCATAGACTTTTCTGTATTATTAAAAGGGATAAGTACTTGTGTGGAGGCAAAATCAGCACCAAGAGTGGGCAAATAATCACCAGGAACACCTTTTCCCATATATTGATTTCTGAGGGAGGTTTTACCTACTTGCCCATCGCCAAGAAGACAGATTTTTGCGAACACCGTCATTGAGTATCATCACAAGCCTATCCCTCATTCTGAGGAACTAGAATTTGAACTTTCTCATCAATTCCATTCCAAAAGGTATCATATTCTAATTCAATGGGAAAGTCGACAAATCTGCTTATTATTGTCTTGGCGTTAGAGTAGAAAGTGAATCCAGTAAATCTTTGAGAAGTCTCAGAGATATGCTTATCACACTGCTTTAAGAGAGATTTTACACTCTTTGCGGAGGAAGGTCTACTAAAAGCGGTTACGACTAAGATCTTAATGGCCCTTAGAGCATCTTTGGAAATTGGAAATTTATCAACATTTTTAGCCAGTGTACGTTCGATTTCCTTTACTCTCAATAAATCAATCTGAAATGGCCGTAATAAATCGATAGGTAGGTGTTTCCTCATAATATTCTGAACTTGTGGTGCCATAATTGCTTCATCGACAATACCTAGATCAGTGAGCTGTAGTTTTCGCTCGAGATCGCTACTAATTTTAACAAAAGATGTTCGGATGAATTCGTTTGGAATCTCTCTAAGGAATACAAATATTCGATATGTTTCTGATCCAAGAATCAAGATTTGAACTTCATTTTGTTCAATTAAACTTACTTTTACGTCACCTGGTTGTTGAGGAGGTCTAAATTCTGGATTAGATTGAATTTGGGTCATGAAATCAGACTGAAAGGAGGCGAGGAACGAATCAATTCCAACTGAAAGTCCACTTAACGCACCATTCATCGAATCACTAGATTGATATATAATATTTGTCGTGGTTAATATAGGTACTCCCGCTGAGGATGAAACAAGAATGGTATACGTATTAGATAAGAATGAAAGCTTATCCTGAAGACTTTGTTTGAATTGCTTCGCGATTCGTCTTCTTCGTCGTACAGAAAGGGTAATTGAACCAAATACACTAACGACAATAAGTACTCCGATTCCAACCAGTACTAGTGTTTCTAGAGGAATGCCTGACAGGCCATTACCACCAGCTATGATAGTAGTCCCTTCTGTAGGGCCATTATATACAGAAAATGATGTTCCATCGAATGCCACGATATTCCAATATAAAATACCAGAAGTTTTAATGGATAGATGGCCGATATAATGTGTTCCATTATTAATCATCAATACCAATTCATATCCGTCATCAAACTGACTTCCTTTACCAGCATCAAGGGAATAATAGAGAGTTACGTTGTGAATACCCGTACCCCAATCTGTTACTCTTGCCCAGAAACGAATCTCAGTACTATTCAAGGATTCATATCCAACAGAATGGAATTCTGGTGACCATTGATCATCAATATGTAGATTGGGAATTGCGAGAATTTCGGCATTGTAGTACCCATAAAACACTCCCAAGTCTACTAAAATTAAGGTAAAGGAATAATCATGATGATACTCTACACTTACTATCATAGAGTGGTTTCTCCCTTCTTTATTCATAGTAACATTTTCAAAAATCACTGTACTTGTATTCAAGTCAATTATTGTAAGTGATACGTTCTCTTCTTGATGATCAAAAATATCTCGAACTGTTACCCAAACTTTAATTCTACCAGAATCTGAGTCCATAATTTCGATTCCATACAGATCTTCATCAAATGTGGCAGGGCTGAAGTCTTTTAATTGAACCATAGAATAGCTACTTGTTACATTATTAAACCATTCATCAATGACAATTATACGATACTGAAGGGTCGTATTTGGTATGAGAGTCAATTTGAATTCGTACCTCTCGTCCGCTTGGATCATTGTGGTTGAATAATTTAACCATTGAGAGTCCTCTAAGATCGCATACTCAAGTAGGACCTCTGATATTTCACCAAAAGGATCCTGTGCAACAGTAGAAAATATTACTTCTGTAGATATGTGATTTATTTGTGTTTCATTATAACTGGGGTTAGAAAGGAATATAGGGGGTGTTTCATCAGTAATTTTGTAAAGTAACAGTCCTGTGGATGCAATATTCTGTGCATTGTCATAAACAGTGATGTTGTACGTTATGGCATCTCGGGGTTCGCGTCCATCTATTTTGTAACAGAAAAAGTTACCTGTACTATTCCATTCCATATTTACTGAAATTTCATGGATAAAAGCCCAATTTAAAAGAACTGAAGAATTATCCATAAGTAATCCACTCCCATTATTTCCATCGCGTACTTCTGTCCATATTATAAGTGTTCCATTTTGGAATTCGGTTATCCCATAACCTACAATAGAAGGAGGTGCCACATCTTGAGAAAGAATTGATTTATTAATAATTCCTTGATTTCCTCCCAAATCATTTACCCAGACGGTAAAAGTGACCTCTTCTTGATAGGGATAGGAAAAAGTGTGACTATATGTTGAAAATGGATAAAATGCTGGGTCATACGTCATTGTTCCTGAAAACGAACCTGAAAGTGAACTAATATTGATGTAAAAAGTATTGTTCACAAAGATTTGCTCTCCATACGGATCGACAGCACGAGCTTGAACGGTTACTTCCCCATCATTTGTTGTAGAATTAATTAATGTAAGAGTAATCTCTGGAGCGATTGAGTCAGATAATGAAAGACTTTTAGCAGTATCCAAAGGAGATTCTATTGAATTATTAGCAGCATCAACTGCTGTAGCATAGTACCACACATCTTGGGTTTGATAAGGAAAATTTGGATATCTGTACCAATATAATGTCTCTGACATTTGAATCATTGAAAAATTCATCCAATCAACAGCAAAGTAGTCGTCGGTAAATAAGATGTATGCGATTGTATCATTATTCGGCCAATCATTAACATTTGAATAAAAGTCAAGAGTTCCATTCCCATATTCAAAAGCCCAAAATGCAATATTTGGGATTGTGTTATCATTTATTGAGAAAGGACCTCGCCCAGAGCTATAAACAAAATTGTTAGCAATATCTACTGCTTTCACCCAATATTTAATTGAGTCATTATAATCAAATGTATCTTGGTAAGTGAATGTAATTTCACCGATTTGGGTCATATTCCTGGTATCATTTACCCCGTTGATTTCTAGGATGAGTTGAACATTACTCCCATTTACTCCACTCTGGTGAGGATTCCAATCATCAATATTTACGTCAAACTCAACATATCCCTCATCATGGTTGGAAAATGTGTCACTTAAGGCCGAGATTCTTGGTGACACTGTATCACTAGGAGTAATATTCTTCAATGGAAAGAGTACTGGCCATTGACGAGAACCATTTTCGTTACCAACCTGATCGAATACAGAATAAACTGTGTAATTCAGTTCGATACCATAATCAAACAAACCTCTGTAAATCCAAAGACAGGAAGAGTCTTGATACATCTCATAATATTCGGAATTTACCTGTAGGATAATTGGAGGTTGAATTCCGCTTTCATCAGTTGCATTGACGACAAACTTAACAGTGCTATTACCATATTCAAATGCAAGATAACTCCAAATAATAGGATCATCAGGGTCATCAAGATTGATATGTCGTAAAGGAGAAGCAATAAAATTCCCTGCAGTATCTTCAGCAAGTATATTATAACTAATGGTAATATTTATTAAATTGCTTAGAGTATCTAATGCGGTTTGATTGTGATAAGTAATCCCTGAATATAGAATCATTGTGAAAGGCTGTGAAGAATTTATTTCATCATCATTCGAGGTATGATTGTAAGCTGTTAGGTTGAGATGCACATACGATAAATTGCTAAAATCAGCCACATCGGCAAAAAAGGTTAAAGAAGTTCTATTGAATGTTATATCTAGGATTTCGGGTGGTTCTTCATCAATGAATTTATCAATTACGATTGAATAATCGTACGACATTGTTTTCATATAGGTTCGTGTAGGTACGATTGCTAAATTTGCATACGTATCATTAACAATTGTTCTATAATTCACTGTGAGGTTATATTTTCCCCAAGGAATGTTTGAAAATCTAACTTGACCTGTTATTGTGGTGTTTTGTATCCATGTATTTGATGAATTCATTGTATCTGTGAGATTAACTAGGGCATTTTCGATATTATAACCATCCAGATCCTTAACATTTACATTTAAGGTAGCATTTCCCGGAATATCGTCGTATAAGATCCAAAATAAAGCTTTCTTATACCAATTCCAGGTATCTACATTGAAGCGATCAGTTTCGGGAATCCCCCAAAAAATCCGTCGTTCAGGTGAAGAAGTGTTGAACCAATCTTGACCATTCTTCTCGAGAACAGCGATAGCTGCATAGTCTGTCCTAGCTAGATATGCAAGCTGTAAAATATCACAACCAGCGGGAAGTTTATTGTAATCTTTTAAATAAGTTAAATCTTCCCAAGCGGGGGTATAAACCTCAACACTTGATTCAGGAATATGATCCTCCAAAATATAATGTGAAACTGGTAATAATTCTACATTTGTGTCCCATTTGTGGTAATATTTCGTGGGAGCACCTAATCCAAAGTCATCCCCATGACCAGGTTCCATAGTGAGGATTGGAATGGAAGCAGTCGAGAGAGTTTCAACAGTACCCTCTTCTGCTACAGATCTGGAGATAACCACCACATCATAACTATTAATATTATAGGAATCATTTGCTGTATGATACGTAACATTAAATCCAAGGTCTACGGTCATGTAATCATAGAATGCGATATCATGAATTGCATCTAGTGCTGTATCATCACCTACTAGAAATAAAACTGCTGGTGATTGAAATGATTGCAATTTAAAGGATAAATCGTCAACAAAATCCGGAATTGTGGAATTAAATGTGGTATTTGGAGAATTTAACACTGGAACCAAAATATTATCAGTGTCTGCCAAATTATGTTTTAGATTAGGATCATAAAGGGTGAAAACATTCAGTAAAAAGAGAAAAATTATAATAGAAGATAGAGTACGCCGAATCACCTTTAATCATCCAAAAAAAGCATTCGAGAATGAGTAAGAACCACTTACATTCGAATAAATTCGCTACTGTATTTTAAAAATAACTAAATAAAATATTAGAATAAGAACGAATATTCAAGAGAATTTATAAACCAATAATGATGCTTTTTAACAATTAAATTAACTTTGATGATTGGATACTGTACATATTCCATTTTTCTGGCTGAAATGTAGATTTGATGTCATTTAAACAAAAAACTAATCATTAAAATGGAACGAGAATATTAACCCGATCATCAATGCCCATCCATAAAGCCTCACTTACATCTTTCAAAGGAAATCCCCCTACTTGTTCAAGAATCCTCATCACATCGGAATAAAGAAAGATACCCGAATAGCTTTGAGGATAATTTGCGATAGTTTGGGGATATAATCTCAGTAGGGCCTGTTTTGTACTACTCGTGGTAGGTGGAGTTAGACTAGTGACCACTAGGAACTTTAAGACATTCAAAGCGGGTTTGGAAATTAATGAGTCCGTATCTTTTTGTTTCACTATTGAATCAAAGTACTCTAATCTTTCGAGATCAATTTTAAAAGGCGATAATAATCCAATTGGTAAATATTTTCGCAAAATTCTTCGGATATTTGGTCCTAAAAGATCTTCATTAATTACACCCGTGTCATATAACGCCAGATTTTGCTGTATATCTTTAATGACTTTTAAGAATGTATTTCGGAGAAAAGAGGAGGGAACTTCTTTTAAGAATACAAAAATCCTATAAGACACAGAACCAAGGATCATAATTTGGATTTGATTTTGCTCAATAACACTTAGACGATAACTAGTTTCTGCTTCAGGATGATCACGTGAAAGATTGATATCAGACATCTGTGACATAAAATCAGCCTGGAACGATTCAAGGAAGGCATCGATTCCAACAGATAACCCACTTAGAGTACCCGTTAAGGATTCATCGGCTTGATAGAGGATATTACTTTGATTCCAAATAGGTACACCTGCAGCGGAAGTGACAAGAATCGTATATGTATCAGTTAAGAAAGAAAGTTTTTCTTCAGTCGCTTTCAAAACAGATGCTTTCTTTTCTTGTCTTTGACGATAAAGCAGTAGACCTCCACTAAAGGTCAGAAAAGCGGCAACTATTAAACTGACAAAAATAACCATCAGTTCTGGAGGGATACCAGTGAAAATTACCTCCTCTTCAATTTCAACTTCAAATATGTCAGAATAAACCGCATTATTTTTGTTTCCCAAAGAATCTTCTGTTCCAACGGAGTATGTGAGATTACTATCTGTGGTGAATTCGTGAATTATAACTGCTATATATAAGGATACAAACCCAGTCTTATTTACAAACTCCATAATGAGTGTTTGACTGGTTAAAATAGAACCAATTCCAACTGAAGATTTATTTGTGATTGTATAAGTTAAAATTATCTCTGTGATTTGGGAAACTCTTTCCTCGACATATGCGTATATTGTGATATTAGTAGGATTAGTGGGGTGATTTTTAACAGGAATCGTGTATAGAACGCGTGGAGGGACTTTGTCTTCAACGGTAAAATTGAAATTTGCTGAACACATTATGTGAAAAACTCGTTGGCCAAATTCATGACTTGTAGTGGCATAAATGATAACTTGGATATCCAGATCCAATAATGCGATTCCCTCAAAACGTAAGTACCATTTATTTCCCGTTTGTCGTGTTGTGTTCAACATAAAAGAGGTTCCATTTGGTAAAATGAAGTCGTACCTTACAACAAGTGTATTAGAACTACTGATGTCCGAGACAATTGCTGTGATATTATATCGACAGTCCATGGTGAGGTCAATTGATTCTGAAGCATAACTAATAATTGGCTTGCTTAGAATCTTTATTTGACTCGTAATGAATTCAGTACCAGTATCGTTTCCATCAGAAGGAGTGAGGATAGCATACCAAATTTCTTCTGTTTCCGTAGCTGTATAAGGAATTATCGTTTGATTTTCAAATTCGAGCATCTCAATCCAAGAAGAATTTGGAAATATCTTTATCCATTGAATTTTAGTAAAATCAGAGTCAAAATCAGCATCAAAGAAGCCATAAGTAAGATTGATATCTTCATTCTCTGCATAAAATTCATCTATTCTTTCATTTGGGATTATAAAAGTACTCGAGTTATCAAACATGAATTGGGAATTATATATTGTGGGAGGAGTATTCGTAATATTGAGATAGGATAAGATTACTAGATTTGACCATTCTGAACCATCGAATACTCTGAGGGTTGCATACCATGATTGATCTCTTAAGAGGAATTCTGATCCAATCTCCTGTGTACTGTTGCCTAAATCAGCTCTAAGAGAATAATTACCATCCGTTGCGAAATACCATAAAATCTCAATGTCAAGAATTCCATCGGAATCGATATCGTAAATATCATAATGTAGGAATAAGTTAACACTTCTAAAGGTAGAATTAATAAGCTCTAGACCAAAGCTTCCATTTGTATAACCATATGATCTGACTTCAGGTCTAGTGTTTAATATTTCAATCTCCGAAGAATTAACCCAGGCACCAAAAGTTCTCCATCCATCTCTTGGCTGTACACTAACAATCCAGATATCACCTTTAGTCAAATATTGTGGATCTACCACGATCCAGTCTGGTCCACTGAAGATTAGTTGATTATTTCTGTACCAACGATAATTACTACCGATCACATATCCATTAGAATCTAGTTCAATCTCATAAGAAGGATTTTCCCCCTGATCAGGGTCTGTAGCAGTATAATTGACCTTTAAAAATGCGCTTGCAGTGAAATTGGGTCCTCCTTGTGGATTAAAGATGTTTGGATTCCCTATCAAATACGGTGCGGAATTACCAACAACAATAAACCCATTAGGGAATAGTGAGGAATCAACAGCTAATCCATACCCATCTCCGTCATGAGGTGTGATGGTACAAGTTATTAAATCTCCAGCAGTAATCCAAGAACTTGGTAAGGTAACAGTCGTAGGTGGATTTAGAATAAAATGATCTATATGGAATATTCTCCAGCTAATTTGGGTTTGTACTGATTCTGAATCACCATCGATATCGACGAAATCATAAGAAATTATTACATCAGTACTGGTATTTATTCCCCCTGTTATCGTAACATTCTCAATCGATGGGATAGAATTACTTATTGATAATCCAGGCTGAAGAGATATAGGAAGTGACCAATCTGAACCATCATATAACCAAACTTGAAAAGTCCAAATTTGATCTTTTGAAGTAAAGGAATTTGGTACAGTTGTATGATTTTCTAAAGAAAAAACAGTTGCTACGCCATCATGCCATACAATTTTGTAATCAATAATGGGATCTCCATCAATGTCTTCTCCTTCAAAAGAAGCAATCAAATCATTTGAAGTGTATGCAATCTCTGGGTAGATGCCTGTTTCAGTTATTAAAGGAGCTGTATTGGAAATTGTAATATTTTCACTTCGTGTCCAATTACCAAAATCAAAATCATCTCCAGGTCTCACCTCCGCGAACCATTCATCACCTTTGACAAGTTGAGCAGTTGATAAATTCTGTAATCCATCGAATTGAGATTGATAAACAGAATTTCGATACCATCGAAAAAGGGTTACTGATTCATTATCTCCATTTGGATCATAGAATGTGTAATCCACATACAAAGACCCTCCAACGACTGGATTACTGCTGGAAAGGTTGACATAAAGAGCTGATGGAGGATCATTCGGAGCAATTCCAATGCTAATGGTTGGGGAAGAGTACCATTCACTATAATCTGTTCCATCACTAATTCGATATTCCACTCGCCAAAGATCGTTGGGTGCAGTAATAGTATCTGCTAGTATATCAGAATCATTGTTATCTGTTCGCATCTCCCATTTTCCAGAAAAATAGTAATACCATCGAATCTCTAGTGATCCAGTATCATTCGGATCTGAATCTGCATCATAATAAGAGAAATCTCCCACTAAATCTTCATCGTCCGCGACAGTATTAGGAGATGTAAAATTATTTAGCGATACAATCAGAGTAGGTGGTGTATTTTGGATAATTATCGCAGATACGTTCTTAAAAAGGCCATAATCTTCTCCATCACTAGGAGAAATACCAAATTTCCAGAGGTCATTCTTTTTTGTACGATTAGAAGGAATTATAGTTTCGTTTGTCAAATCCTCTTGAATAACATATCCTGTTCCATTATCAAGATACCAAATGATAATTGAATCAGATTCAAAATCACTAGAGTCATTATCATCCCAATCATAAGATATTGTTAAATCATTACCTGTTTTGGGAGCTATAGGAAAAATCTCTAGAGAAGAAATTGTAGGAGGGGAATTTGATACAGTGATATTGTTAGAATATGTAGTATTTCCATATTCTAATCCATCATAGGGCTGAATGCTAACTCGCCATACATCTCCTTTAAATAATGCTGATGAAACTAGCTGCAATTCATTATCATAAGCAGGAATACTAGCCCAGTTTGAATCAGAGACATTCCATTTCATCCAGCGGATCTCAGTTCCTCCCTCTGGATCTCCGTCTTGATCAAAATAATCATAATTTAGAGTTAAATTATCCCTAGTGTAAACAGGATCTGGAGAAAGTGTTATATTGTTAGCTTGTGGGATATTATTCTCACTGGAAGTAGAAAGCAACATAATATCGATATTCCAACTATCTTTGAAAAAATCGTTATCAGAATTAGTTGCTTTTATTCTTATTGTGAATATAGGTGAATTTAAGTAGCTTAAAATACTGAAATTATTCCAAGAATTTGCTGATAAGGTAGGAATTACTGTTTCCCATGAGGCAGAAGAAGTCCACACATCTACCTTTAGAGTTTCACTCCCTAATGATCCCGTTAGAATAGAAAGATTTTCTTCAAGCTGTGTGTATTTGGCATCAGTCCACTGATATTCAAACTGGGCGTCATAAGAAGTCCTTGCTTTTCGAATATTTACTCCAATCATCACCCATTCTTTGTTTATAGAACTCCATTCCATTGTAACTGAAGTATCCCCTGGTGAGGTACTACCTGCACCATAACGACCTGAACCCGTACCCATCTCTCCATTCCATCGTTCCGTCTGAGTTGAACCTGGGGAAGGAGAGCCGACTGCAAGAGTGTTCACTGAATCTTGTACTAAATCCCCAGGCCTAGAGCTAATAGTCACTGAAGTAGGGGAACCATATCCAGTTGACGTTACTGGTTGATCAAATGGATGGGTTTGGTTTACGCCAGTATATGACACAACTCCTACTCTGAAATCATCTAAAATTGCCAAATTTACTGATAGTTCATAGGTACCAACTGGTGGAGCAACCATACTCCAGATTTCGGCAGTAGGTCTGCCTTTGGTACTGTGGGTAACATATGTTTCATAGTTCAATTCATCACTATCGAAAGATACACTAGAAACTCTTTCTCCCTGATAGGTTTGGACAAAGACTAATAAAAATCGATTTGTTCCAGAAACCGTGTGATTAACAGTAACTGAATTAGAATCATTATTAAATGCGGTTGACACTGAATCAACTGTTACATTTAAGCTAGGTATAAGGTCTTCTTCAAGTGTCATAAATACTGAATCAGCTGAAGATCCTTGTGCATTTGAAAATCCAGTTTCAATTCCAATATCCGAGACCCCATCTACATTTGATAGGTTATTATCAACATCATCTTCATCTCCAGCCGCCATATCAAACCTTATAGGTATCTGTTGAAGATCTATATAAGAGTCATTAGTCCTTTCAGAGGTTGGATTACTTTTTGTTGTCATCGGCTGTTGATTGTGATCAGGATATGCTGGAAGAATATTCAATTCCTCTCCTCGTAAGTGAGGAACGGAGCTCTTAGTTTCTTCGTCTGATAATTGGGGAATATGGATAAATACCGACCCTAGATTCAAAAGAAATATTGTTAAAATTAAAATTGGTAGGATTCGTCTAGTGTTCATCCCAGATCTTCTTCCTCAGTCTCTGAAAAGCAACAAAATTTCAAAATAAATTGTTTCTTATTACGAAATTCAGAGGATTATAGTACTTTGTCTAAGGATTTGTATCTTAAAAGAATTCTTAAACTAGGAAAATATGCTTATGATATCTATACCAAATTTATTGTACAGCTATCTCACTAGGATCTTTCTATCATCTATCTTGACACAAATTCGGGACACGCAAGTTCATCTTTCAACATAATAGCGAAATTATTATGGAGGATAAGGAGTCGACATAAACCCATGTCTTTTTTTGCTATCTCCCCACTAACATGAATTGGGGCCTTTACAGTCAAATAAGCACACTCTCCACACGTTTTTCCCTTATACGAAAATTCATTGTCTTTCATAAGTCCAATCACCAGCAAAAATTGACTATTAAATATTATTAAATCTTTCTAGTGAGGGAAGATAAACCTTAAAGTCAAACCCTACGGGCTTAGAAATACAGAATATCTCATTTATTCAGTTAAATTATTGCTTAAACCCGTGAGAGAATGATCAATGTCTGATACACAGTTAAATCTTAAACTTTTAGAAGAATTATGCAATGCTTTCGGGCCAAGTGGGCATGAACAGGAAGCACAACTAATAGCTCATGATTATGGGAAAAAATTCGCTACTGACATAGAATTTGACCGTATGGGTAGTGTCATCTTCAAAAAAGTGGGCAAAGAAGATGGACCCAAAATTATGCTCGCAGGACATGTGGATGAAATTGGATTTGTCATTACAGGAATCGAGAAAAACGGATTCTTGACCTTTCATCAATTAGGTGGATGGCCAGATCAAAGTCTACTTGCACAGGAAGTATTGATCCGCCCATTTAGTGGTGGGGAAAAAATCATTGGCATAATCGCAGCAAAACCTCCTCATGTTCTTTCTCCCAAGGAGAGAACACAAGTCGTCACAAAGGATAAAATGCACATTGACATTGGTTGTTCATCTGTTAAAGAAGTAAAGGAATTAGGAATTCGCGTTGGTGATCCAGCAGTTCCTTATGCATTCTTCAGAACAATGAAACGCAAGAAAAAGATTGAAAAAGATGATTCTGATAATAAAGAACCAGTAGAAACCAGAACTACTACATTAGCAGCAGCAAAAGCATTCGATGATAGAATTGGTGTTTTTATTATTCTAGAGGTCCTTCGTAGATTATCCGAGGAGAATATTGAACATCCTAATAC
This sequence comes from Candidatus Hodarchaeota archaeon, assembly GCA_016840035.1. Classification (GTDB taxonomy): domain Archaea; phylum Asgardarchaeota; class Heimdallarchaeia; order Hodarchaeales; family Hodarchaeaceae; genus Hodarchaeum. The sequence continues at coordinate 131,253 of JAEOTC010000121.1, forward strand.
TGTTTATTGTGTTTCGACAACTCAAGAGGAAGTAGGTTTACGTGGAGCACGCACCTCAGCCCAAAAAATAATCCCTGATGTTGGTTTTGCTCTTGATGTCGATATTTCTGGCGATGTTCCAGGAACAAAAGGCCTCGTACAAAAGATGGGTAAAGGAGTATGTATTTCTGCAGGTGACGGATCCATGATTCCTAATCCTCGATTACGAAAATTTGCCATTGAACTTGCAGAAGAAAAGAAGATACCCTATCAACCTGCTTTCCTTAAGATGGGAGGTACTGATGCTGGTGTGATTCATATTACAGGAATGGGAGCACCTTCTCTATTTTGTGGAACAGCTACCCGCCATATTCACTCCCACCATGGAATCCTAGACATAGAAGATGTTGAAGCCAGTGTTAATCTAATGGTAGAGATGATAAAGAAACTAGATTGGACTACTGTAGAAAGCTTTACGAAATTATAGATGAAAACTACACCGTGGTTTTCCTCCTATCCTTTTTTTCCACTCATCTCAGTGATGGTGATTTTACCAATGTTGACTTTTCGTATTGCTTTTTCTTTTAGTTGATCCTTTTTCACGGATTCTCTCAATTTCTCTTGATCTTCCAGCTGTTCAATCATTAATGTAAGGGCCTGTTGTTTTTCTTCAAAATCAGAAAGAAATTCTACTTCTCCGGAAAATTGAACAGTAGAGTAATGATGATTACATTCACCATCTGCATATCCGTGATCAACAAGTGCCTGTCCATATATTTTGTTATTAACCTTTAAATAATCTATTTTTTTTCCTTCTGAAGCACAGTGAAAGTAAACTACATTGTTAATACGATCATAACCATGACTAATTGTTACTAAATATGGATCAGTTCCATTAGTTATTGCTAGGGTGACATATTTTACAGATTTGAGAATATCCTTTATTTCTGTTTCATCTGTGATAGCTTTTTCTTTCCTTCGAATTGCACGCATAAAAATCACAAAGATTCAGTGATGCTATTGGCTTAATCGAGATTATTTTTATGCTATTCAGAAGGGATTTATGCAATACTGTAGATTTAAAAAACCTAGTTTGGCGGGCCTTCTCGGATTTTTTCTAAGACTGGATCCAAACTGGTTTCTTCCCACATGGACTCTATCCACCATGTTGCACCTGCTTTTTCAAATGGTTTGATTATCTCTTGTGCTTGAGTCTTATCATTTATCGGCGTTGTTCCTTCAATTACAATATCAAAATTGTCTGCTATTTGACGTTTTTCTACTATGTACTTTTTTATTTCCCTAACATGCTCAGGTGTGATTTTTTCAAACTTTCCTTTTTTTAACATTATTGCAGGGAGAATTCCATCATATTTTAGGGCTCGTTTCATTGATTTTTCCCATGGCCAGGCTGCAACTACCCAGATTGGAACCCTTGGTTGTTGAATGAGTGAGGGTGGGGGATGTCGGTTAAAAAATGGTGATTCTCGAATCTGATAGTGGGTACCTTTATAGTTAAATTTTCCCTTCCACAATTGTGTAATGATTTCTAATCCCTCATCCAAAAGTTCTGCTCGGATTTTTTTATCCGTTTCTTCTCCAAATTCTGCGAATCCTGTATCAATGGCTCCTAATGCCACTGAAAATACAACTCTTCCTTTAGAAATTAGATCTAAAGTGAGTATTTCACTAGCCACTTTCCACGGTTTCATTCGTGATAAAGGGGTTATCATTGTACCTAAACGAATTTTTTTTGTCTTACTAGCGATTGCAGTTAGCGTGATCCAAGCATCTACTCCATACAGGGATTCCCACACAAAGAAAGCATCCCATCCATTGTTTTCAGCTTCTTTTGCAAATTCTATTGCTTTATGTACATCGCTTTTGGGGAAAACAAATCCATACTTCAATTTGGAAAACTCCAATCTAATCCGATTTGTAAACTAATTGTAATATTTTTTTAACAGTTTTTCTTTCTCGAATCATGGGATATATTCATGCCTAAAAAACCTAAAACGTTTGATTTACGCTCTGATACTGTCACCAAACCTACACCTGATATGTGGGAAGCATTGAAACAATTAGATGATTCTCAACTAGGGGATGACGTTTATCAGGAAGACCCTACTGTAAATGAATTGGAAGCTAAAGCAGCAAAGATGATGAATAAAGAATCGTCATTATTGGTGACTTCAGGAACACAAGGAAACTTAGTATCATTATTAAGTAATACCAATCCTGGAGAAGAAATCATCATAGAGCGTAAAAGTCATATTTTTCTCTATGAAGTTGGAAGTGCTGCTAGAATCGGAGGATTGACAACTAAAGCTTTTGAATCTTCAAGTGGAGTACCTAACAT
>JAEOTC010000276.1 GCA_016840035.1 Candidatus Hodarchaeota archaeon
ACAATAATTACATCAATCCAATACGTGAGTCTCAATTAAACCAAACTGATGAATCAATGGACATGTCTGCGAACTCTTATATTATTCGTCCATGCACATACCAAGATCTATACAATGTCATTGAAATTAATGAGGTAGCTTTACCAGAAAATTATCCCTATTATTTCTTTGAGCAGATATTTGAGAAATATCCCGAATCTTTCTTGGTTGCTGAATTAGAAAGTGATCTAAAGGAAAATAGAATCTTAATTGGATATGTAATGTGGAGAGTGGAGCGAGGAATATCGACATTTGGAGTTCAACTGGTGAAAAAAGCACATTTAGTCTCAATTGCTGTTTTAGAACCATTCCGACATCAAGGAGTAGCAACAGCCTTGCTAAAGCAATCGATGGTACGAATAAATGCATATAATATCGATGAATTCGTTCTTGAAGTTCGTGTCTCTAATGAATCTGCAGTATCCTTATATGAGATTAAATTTAAATTTGAAAAAGCACGTGTAATTGATCAATATTACCGTGATGGTGAATCAGCATATTACATGGCACTTTCACGGAGAAAACTCGATCAAGTAATTAATGATCTTTAGGTAATAGTTCAGAAAAGAAAAGTTCAATTGTAAAGCAATAAAAAAAACAGTGGAAAACAATGAGTTGGAAATCAAGTTTAAAAAAGCGGATCGACGAGCACAAGCACTGCCCTGTGTGTGGCATTTCGATACCACAAGATAAGGAATTTTGTACAATCGAATGCAGAGATAAATACCAAGGTTACGACAAAAAGAAGAAACGAGGAAACATTTTACAGATCGTTCTGATTGCTGGAGTTATGATCGTATTCTTAGTGGTAATGCCATTTTTGCAAAACAGATAAAGAAACGATTTATCTATCTTTCTATCCTAAGCAGGGATAACCAAGCCAGGTCAACGGTGCCGGACTCAAGATGCATAACAGGCGTCAAAAGACTGTTACGGGGCTATTTGAGTTCCGGATGAGAAATCCGGTCTCATAGGAGTACGTGCGTTCGAATCGCACTCCCTGCATTTTCTTATTACTGAAACAATGTTTCTTATGCTGGGAGTTCTTTAAATGCATATATATGTTGCAGATTCTTACGGAGCAAGAGTTAAGCTTTAAGAATTATACTGTTAAATGCGGAATTGTTGCTTTGGATAAAGGTTTTCTAGTATTAATAACCGATCAAGCAGATTTTGGAATAGGAGAAGTCATTTTAGGAACTCCTTCCATGCTTGATGGTGGGAAACCACTTAGTTCTCCTGCGATGGTTTTTGGTTTTAAAAATAAAATTCTAAGTAAAATCATAACAGAACGAGCTGCAATAAAATTAAATAATCCTTGCTTAGTGTTATTACATCTTAAACAACAAGGAATTCGTCCAGAAATACAATCGAAAACTGTAGTGGATTGTTTTAATAAATCCCTTGATGCAATTAATGATTCATCCTAGGTAATTCTCAATTTTAATTCCATTTTAAATCCCATATCTCATACAGTGGGCGATATTTTTAGGACATTAACTTCTTAGTAATATAAAGAAAGAATATAGATCATTCTTTACTATCTCCATCAAAACTCAAAAGAATTTCTTTAACGAGGTTACATTTTTGACATACATAAAGCGCGTCGTAATGACTGGATTTAAATCCTTTGGGGAAAAAACAGTTTCCATTAAACTAGCACCCGGATTTACATGTATTATTGGACCAAATGGAGCAGGAAAATCAAATGTAATAGATGCATTGTGTTTTGCTTTAGGTAGGGTAAGCAAAAAAACAATGCGAGCAAAGGCTCTTAGGGATCTCATATTTGCTGGGACGAAATCTCTTAAACCAGCAACTCAAGCTATTGTAAAATTATATTTTGATAATTCTAATAAAGAATTTCCTTATGATAGCGATGAAATTGAAGTCACTCGGAGTGTAAAGATGAAGGGTGGATCAAAATTCACACTAAATGGTGTAAGTTCCACCCGAGAACAAATATTAAATGTATTAGCTCAGGCGAATATTGATCCGGATGGATCCAATCAATTTGTGTTGCAAGGTAAGATCGTAGAATTAACACACATGAATGTTGTAGATCGTCGTCGATTTATTGAGACCCTTATCGGATTAGAGAAATATGATAACATGAAAGAATCTACCTTCAAGGAGTTGGAAAAAGCTGATCGGGATTTGGGGAAGTTTGAGGCTATTTTTAAAGAAGTAACAAGCCAATTGAAGAAATATGAGAAGGAGAAAAATGATGCTCTTCGATGGAAGGAATTAGATGATAAGCTAAAACAGTTAAATGCTGAATTAATTGCACTTAAAATTGAAAAATTACGCAATGAAGAAAAGGAACTAGAAAGTAAGATTGACGAAATTACCGTTCTGATTAAGGATCTCGAACAAAAACGAGACAGGCAAAAGGAAAAAATTGAACAAGAAAATCTTATCATGTCTCAATTAGAAGAACGCCTAAATGAGAAAAACTCAGAACGAGAAATAATCGAAGAATCCTTATCCTTACTTAAATCTGAATTATCAGCAAAAGAAACGGAAATTAAACTAGCTAAGGATAGCATTACGAAGTTAGAAGAGCGCATTGAAAAATTGAAAGCCCAACAGGAACCTCTTGAAGAAAATCAAACCTATGATGAATTAATCTCCTATTGCACAAAAGAAATTGAAGATTTAAAAACACTAATTAAAGAAAAACAAACACTAGAGGACGAAACATACACCGCTATTCAGGAAAAAGAATCAGAAATTTCAGGAATAGATGAAGAAAAAAGTAACCTAAAGTCTGAAATCTCAAATCTAAAGCAAGAAATCTCTTCCAATAAAGCAGAAATCAAAATGCTGAAGGAAAATATCAAGAAATATAAAGAAACACTAAAAGAGACTAAAGAAGATCTAAAATCTCTTAAAAAAGGGAAAGAGAGTATTGAAGAAGCTGTCCAAGAAGTTCAAGGTGAACTGGATGTAATAGATGAGAAAATACAAAAATTAAAGAAGAATATTGAAGAGGAACAAGAAAAACAAAAGGATCTGGAAGGATTAATTTCTGAACAAGAAGTGAAGAAATCAGATATTGAACAACAGATTGCAGAAATACAAGCTAATATCTCTTCCTATGAAGCAGAAATCCGTTTGTATGGGGAACGTATATCTAGTTTACAAGCAAAATCAAGCCAACTCAGAGAGGATTATGAGAGAATATCAGGTGGGAAAAAAGTAGAAGATGCATATCGAGCACTGAAAGAGAGAGAAACCCAAGTTAGAACTCAAATCTCTGAAACCAAAAAGAAGCTTGAAGATCTCAATGAACAGCAGAAAAAGGAAGAAAATGAGAAAGAACAAAATGAATTAAGACGTAGGTCTTTGGAAAATGAAGTGACAGATCATAAAACCTGGATTTCAGGCGTAAATACTGAGATTAATATCAATCAACGGAGTTTAAAAAATCTCCAACGTGAGAAATCTACATCTGAACTCACAATAAATTCTGTAGATACTGAAATTGCTAAACTGGAAGAACAATTAAAAATCATATCGAAAAACGCAGAATCTTCAAGAAAACGCATTGATAACCTAGAAAATGAACGACGCATTGTAGCGGAAAATGTGAAAAGCGCAGAAGCGGAGTATGATAATTCTAAGGTAGAATTAGATAGTATATTGCAAATTTTAACTACGTTAACCCAATTCATTGACGGTGCCGTTGGAGAAATTAAATCTGATATCCAAAATGCAAGTGAAACGTCATTAAACTCATCTATATCCAATTTTCGGGACCTATTTGATGACATCATGGAAATTATTAAACCCTTAGGGGAATTGGGGGATAAAGATGCATCTAAAATAAAAAATGAAATCAATCCCATGATGGAAACCATCAAATTATTCACTGAAAATGTAGATGACTCTCTTCGAGATATGATAAGTGAGGTACGAGAAGCAAATGATGTTGCGATTCAACAATCAACGAAGAATTTCGATAAATTAATTGCAGATTTTATTGATATTATTGAAGATACAAATATTTCTCTAAAAAAACTCACTATGTTCAAGGCATCTGAACTGCATAATCAATTAGAGGAAATGAATCAAGAATTGCATAAATACACAAGCAAATCTGCAGAAGAAAATGCTGAAATTTCCAAGCTAAATGCATTATTAGAAGCTAAACAAAATGAATCGAATAACTTATCCAAATCTCATCAATCTTTGTTAGATAATATCAATCAATTTGAAACTAAGTTAGAAAAACTCGAAAAAGACCATTCTGAAAAAGAAAAATTACTGGAATCAGCTATAGAGAAAATCAGTGAGATTGACTCAAAAGATTCAAAGACTAAAGAAACATCTGAATCTTTTTGGAAGAAACAAAAAGAATTAAACTTGGAATTAGATGACCAAATCAATGACTTAACCACTGTACAAAATGATATCCGAGAATTACGTGATGTCCAAAGATATCTAGAAGAAATCGATGAAATTGAAGCAGAAATTAAATCCACTCAAGGAGAAGTAGACGAAAAAGAGAAATATATACAAACTGAGGAAAAATCTATTGAAACTCATAAAGTTGAATCAAAAGCCCAAGAAACTAAAATAGCGGATTTGAAAATAAAACGAGACGATTTTTGGAAGAAAAGAGAAGAAATTGATGAACAAATCGAGAATGAATCTCAAATTCGTAATGAAATTCTGGAGAGAATGCGTGGGTTACAAAATGTAAAACGTTTAATGGATGAAATCACAAAATTGGAAGGAGACATACAAGAGGCTAACAATCGTATTGAGGAAATTAAAGATAAAAATGAAGTAATAAATGGAGAAATCACCCAATTCAACAATGAAATACAAAAGAAAGAAGAAATTCTAGCCCAATTGAAACAAGAAAAAGATACCTTTCAACAAAATCTAAAAACTTACAGTAAAGAAATCAACGAATCTAATTCACAATCTCAAGAAAAGCAAAATAGATTAAATGACCTATCCCAAATGAAGTCCCGTGAAATAGAGATGCAACAGATCAGTGATGAAATCAATGAAATTGACGTATCAATTGGAGAAATTGATACAGAAATCCAGGATCTATATCAAAAAGTATCTGAGAAAGAAACTGAACGTACTGAAAAAATTGAAGAAATCACACAAATTACCACTGAACGGGATGATTCATGGGAAAAACAGAAACTTCTACGGGATGAGCTGAGTGAAATCACTGCCCAACTCTCCAAAGAAACTGCTAATTTAGAAACATCCAAAAATATACAGGCAGGAATTACAGATAAAATCGAAGAATTATTCGAACAGTCTAAAGAATATGGTAGCATACCTCCAGTTCCTCCCAAAGAAACAGTAGCATCGATCACAGAGAAAATCGCTAAGACAAAAAATGAAAAAACTGCATTAGAGCCTGTGAATTTGAAAGCAATTGAATATTATGACGAAGTTCTTGAGCGATTTGATGAAATTGACATGCGAAGACAAACTTTACAACGCGAAAGAAAGGCAATTCTGGATTCCATTGAGCGAATTGAGTTAGAGAAAACCCGAACTTTTATGAAAGCGTATCATGAGATTAACCGGCATTTCAGTGGCACCTTCCAAAAACTTTCACCTGGGGGATCTGCTAAAATGATTCTTGAACGCCCCGATAAACCCTTTGAAGGAGGTATTCAAATCGAAGCACGTCCTCGTGGAAAGAAGATTTCCTCGTTAGATATTTTATCTGGAGGAGAGAAAACATTAGTCGCTTTATCATTTATCTTCGCAGTTCAAACTCAATTTCCCGCACCGTTTTATGTCATGGATGAAATAGATGCTGCATTAGATGGACCAAATGTGCATCGAGTATCCACCGTCATAAAAGAATTTGCAGATCAATCTCAATTTCTCGTCATAAGTCATCGGGAAGAAAATATCATGAACTCTGAAATGATTTATGGAGTATCTCAAACAGACGGTTTAACATCTATATTTAGCGTAGATTTAGGAAAAGAAATGGAAAGAATGGAACAGACGACTTGAGTGAAATAACTATGGCAAAAAAGAAGACAACCAAATCAACTACGAAGAAACCGTCAAGTGCCAAGAAATCTTCAAGTACAAAAAAAAAAGCCTCATCCAATAAAAAGAAAAAAACTTCGAAGAAGACATCTAAAACAACAAAATCTACTAAGAAAACAACCTCAAAAAAGAAGACTACCAAGAAAACTACCGATAAAATAACTCCTCCATCCGAAGAAGAAGAACAAGAATTAGGTATAGAAGAAGAGAAACCAGAACAAGATTCAAGTATAGAAGAAGAGAAACCAGAACAAGAAAATTCAGTAAAAGAAGTAATTGAGGCAACAAATGAGCTAATTGAGAAGAAACAAGCCTTATCTGGGGGAAAATCCCCCCTTCCTGAAAAATTTTGGCAAAAAGATGAATACAGGGTATTATTAGATCCAACTTTAGTGAAATCAGACGAGATAACCCAATACGACTTATCTGAGCTAATTACAAACTTCACAAATACCATGCTCACCCAAGATCTTGTTGACTTTCGAATTAGTGGAATGGCAATTTATTCCACAGCGAAATTGCATCATCGAAAAATACGTGATGTAATTGAAGAAGAAGAACAGATCCAAATTCGGGAATTACGAGAAAAAGCACGACGAGAAATTCCAAAAGCAATGCCTCAACCGATACGCGAACCTCTAAAAATTGCTACTCGAGAGGAATTATTCGGCGCAATGAGAGCAGCTATCATTGAGACTATGCAAAAACGCGAATTATTACGGAGAAAACGCGTAGCACGCGAAGAACGAAGAGCCGAATTAAAAATAATTAAAGCAGATAATAAACTCCCATTGGAAATCCTTAAACATATAACTGGAAAAGGTAGAACGGTTGAAGAAACATTAAATTATTGGTTTGATAAAATCCGAACGCAAATTAAATCCAATGGGGGAAAGCAAACCACGTATGACGAAATGTGTGATGAAGTAATAGCAGCTGAAGTCAAGGATTCGTATGGTAAGAGATTAAAAAATATAGAATTGTTTCTTTCTCTCTTATTTCTGAGCACTGGTGGAAGAATTTTGATTGATCAAGATAACGATTTTGATGAGATTATAATTTCCATACCCCGACATATCATATAGGAGATAACTCATGTCTGAAGAACATAACAATGAAGAATTTATTGATGAAGAAAAAGAAGAAATCCAAATTATTGAGGAAAAAGAACCAGAAGAGGTCCCACCTCAGGACATTCCCTCGGAAGATGAAAATCTAAATGATATTGAATTAGCTGGATCTTCAACCGAGGAATCTGGACAAATGACTTCACACGAAGAATTAAGTCCCGAAGATATTGATAATATAGATGAATTACTGAGTGAGGTGGATGGGGATATAGACGACGGGATTATCATTCAAGATTCCTTGGATGAAGACGAGAAGTCTGCAGACGACGACGATGATGTTCAAATTGTATCTGTAAAAGAATTGACCGAAAGAACTATTAAGAGAAATACAATTGAGGCAGCTTTACTTGCAGCTCAAAGACCAATTGGTATTGAAGAAATCAGTATTAAACTTGAAATTGGTAAAGTGGAGATTGAAAAACTCATTCAAGATCTTGCTGAGGATTACATGGATCGTCAAACAGCAATAGAAATCGTACAGATTGGGGAGGGCTTCTCCATGCAAATTAAACCGGAATATACCGAAAAAATCGTTAAATTTGCATCTGGTGGCTTGATTCCTAAAGCTGTAATGCGCACTTTGACTATCATCGCTGTTAAACAACCCCTCCTTAAGTCATTGCTTGTAAAAATGCGAGGAAGTACTGCATATGAACATTGTAAATTCCTAATTGACCGAGGTTATGTCACATCTTATAAAAAAGGAAGATCAAGCATTCTTGAGACTACAGACCAGTTTGCAGATACGTTCGGTCTTTCACGCAATGTAGAAACACTTAAGAGACAACTGATTGAGCAATTGGAAATTACTACAATGGAAGAACCATCTGACGAGGAAGTTACAGATCAAAATCAAGGACAATTTACTCCAATTGAGGAAGTTACTGATCAAAATCAAGGACAAATTACTCCAATTGAGGAAGCTACAGATCAAAATCAAGGACAGATTACTCCAATTGAGGATGTTTTAGAAACACCTCTAGTTTCTAAGAGTTCAGAGGAAGAAAGCATCGAGGAATCTCCATCAGATGAAATTGAACAACTAGAGCAGACAGAAGATGTAGATACTAATCAAGATTCTGAAGAATAAGTGCAATATCTTCTATTTTCTTAACCGTTAAAACATCAAATTCTTCTTTTTCCAACTTTTTTCCAACCTGCTCAAATTGGGGGATTTTATCAGATTCTGTTGGTTGAATAAAAAACATTTGAGAGATTAATTTTTGGTTTATTTCTGTGAAAATGGAGACTTCCTTTAGAATCTTAGAGGAAACCGGTTCAACCCATTCTCTTTGCGAAAATGGATATATATTATATAAATCTATTGGAATAATACCGAAATACGATGATAAGACAAATATTTTAATGGGAATTGTACTGGTTGAAATTAACAACTCTAATGAATGGATCCAAT
>JAEOTC010000122.1 GCA_016840035.1 Candidatus Hodarchaeota archaeon
AAATCACTGTGGCCTGGAGCATCGATTAAGTTATAGATGAATTTCTTGGTCTTAAATTCTTGGAAAGATATGTTAATTGTGAGACCTCGTTCTCTTTCATCCATCAGAGGATCCAAAATCCAGGCATACGACCAGCTACCCATACCTGTAGCTTTGCTATCTTTATAGTATTTTTCAGCAATTCGCCAAGGGTGTCGTTTCTTTTTAGGATCATGTATCTGACCTAGTAAGAACAACATGTGGCCAAGACCGGTAGATTTTCCGTGATCAACGTGACCTGTGACCACTAAATTCATTCTTTCGAGATCTGCCATTATTATTCACCAGAATATTATTTACTTCTTGTGTGTTGGATTAATTAAACACAAAATATCTTTGAAATTGGTTTAAATCCTAAGAAACAGCGAAACAAAAAGCTGTTTATCTCATTTTGCTTTCAATATGTAGAATAAATTCTCGAGAGGGGGACTAACAACTCCACTTTTTGGGATTCTATAAACCTGAAACAAATTCGTGGGATGAGGTTATGTAAAATGAACCCCCCACAAGACCACCCCCCAGGCTTTTAAGTTTTAAACATACACTATTTGTGTACAACTAACTCCTCTTCTTTTTTTTTATTATTAACAAATAATATTTATTTAATTAAGACTAGGTGACCACAACGAGTTAATATAATTGTACAAGCGGTTTTGCTAGAAGTAAATAATGTTCCCTCAAGGTAAACTCCGCAATTTCCAGAATTTCAGATAATTTTTTCTGAGTTAGAACACCTCGTCTACTCTGCTTTAAATAACACCCAGGAAAGATTTTCTGTCTTGCTAGTAGAATATCGGCTGCATTAATCATTGCAGCGGCTAAAATAAATGGATTCCTTCCCCCTCGCTTTACCAGTGGGAATTGATTGAGAAGCTGTTTCGCAACAACCCTAAGATGCTGAAAAAACTCTTCACGGTTGCTAGTTCTTTTTTGAATTGCGTTTCTAATTAGATAATCTTTCTGAATCCTACCTATAATTGCATCAAGATACTCTTCAGATTTCACATGCCTAACTCTAATTTTAGCATATTGGCGAATCAACGATGCCGATCTGATAATATCCTTACCTGCTATTGAATAGCCATTGATTTGAGCTGCCTTTACCAGTCTTTTTAACTCAATATTCTCCTTTCTTGATCTTACGGCTAAATATAAAGCTCCCATAATTACACAAGACAATTTTGTCTTCTTTTTTAACTGATAATGAACTTTTTGGAAAAGATAAAGGGCATCCGCTCTTGTAGAATCCGTCACTTCAAGCGAACTACAAACTCGTGACAGCAAGCTATAACCTCGATATTCTCTTTGACGACCATTAAAATGTAAATAGATGTCATTTAATGGTTTTAATCTACGATATTGCAACTTCTTTGAGAGAGCCAACTGATTTCCAGAAGAATCGACAAAATTTTTCTTTTGAAACGATCCAATAAATGTCCCAAGGGTTTTCATTTTACTTGGTTGTTCACTTACTGATGCATACTGACTTCCATAACTACCTTCGGAACTTATGAGCTGAAGGGATGGTTTTTCATAAATTTGTTGGGCAATCAAACCACAGTTTATACAAACAATATCAGAATCTGTCTGAATTAGGTTTCCATCGCATTCAAGGCATTTATATTTCATCCTTTTCACAATTATACGACTAGATCTCATAGTATCTAAACTAAGGATAGAATGAGAGACTAGTGTGAAAATGATGAAGTTTGGATCTATATCTTAAACGGGCAAAAGTGTTATTTGTCAAAGCATTTTTTCGAAATAGTACAATGAATCAGAGATTCTGAAAATATAAAAGATCAAGATCTCTCCAGAAATTATAAGTGATAATTATTTGATTCCTTGAAAAATACGCTAGAGGAATAAAACTGATGAAAAGACAAGGTGAAGGATCCAAGAAAGGAAAAAGATTTCCTCCAAAATATAAACGGGGAATTGGTAAAGTTCTTGTCTTAGATTATTACCCTCAGGGGAAATCTTTGAGTCGGAAATCTGCTGAGGCTTTTAACCCGTTGGCTGTTGTTATTTCAATAGATCAAATGCAATTCTTTGATATAATACTGGCTAGGGGAAAGGATATTCAGGTAAGTGAATCACTTAATGTCTCTGAATTAAAATCTACTATTTTAAAAATTAATCGAATAGGATTTAACGAATTATCTGATTCCGCGGTCGATATACTTCCTGAAATGATAAAAAAAATTGTCTCTCTTACAGAATCAAGATTCACTAACTTCCTGAATAACGCCCGTCCTTTAACCACTCAAATGCACCAACTTCAACTGTTACCAGGAATAGGGAATAAGCGTCTTTGGCAAATTATTGAGGCACGAAGAAAAAAACCGTTTGAGGGTTTTATTGATTTTACAGATCGGACAGGTATCTCTGATCCAATCGGACTATTTTCAAATAGAATACTGCAGGAGATCGAGGGAGGAGAAAAATATCAAATTTTTATTAAGAAACAGAAATGATTTAGCTTGACTCAATTCCACTTCCTGAACGAGGGGGATCTAAAGCGTTATACACAATCTATTATAGCTCAGTATGCCATTACTCCCCGTAAAGCACATGGTCAAAATTTCGTAATAAATAAGGAACTAATTAATGAGATCTTATCAGCAGCTAACATAAAAGAAGATGAAACGGTTGTGGAGATAGGGGGTGGTATTGGAACACTCACATATTTTTTGTTACAGGAAGCAAAACAAGTTATTTCGTATGAAATTGATCCGTTATTGGCTTCTGTCTTGAAGAAAGAATTTTTTAACTATAACAAAAAACTCGAGATAATTTCTAAAGATTTCTTGAAAGACAAAGTCATTCCATGTGGGAAAATTATTTCCAATCTTCCATATTCGATTTCTTCTCCAGTTATTTGGAAGATCACAAATATGAGTAACCCACCGAATTTGATTGCTTTTACTCTCCAAGAGGAATTTGCTAATCACCTTTGTGCAAAAGTAGGTTCAAAGGACTATAGTAGATTGTCTGTCTATTCTTCATATTTTTACGAATTTGAAAAGATTTCATCTTTCTCTGCAGAATATTTTTATCCCACACCTCAAGTTTCTTCTTGTTTGGTGAGAGGAGAACGTATTAAACCACCAGATATTGTAAAGGAAAAATCTTTTTTGCTTTTTCTAACCTCTCTATTTTGTAGAAAAAATAAAAAGACTCGCAATAACCTAATGGTGTACCAAAAGAAATTAGATCGTAAATTTCGATCTGGATATCGAAAACTTGTCGATTCCTTGGAATATTCACAAATAAAACCGATTAACCTTTCTCCCAACGCGATCTTGACCCTTTATTCAGATTATCGTCAGATCATAACTGAAAATCTGAAAATTGAAAATTTCTTAAGTTTTATGGAATAAAAGGGTAGATCAGAGGAAGTTTAGCTAGGAAAAATGGAACAGTCACAATGGTGAATGTAATTGCTGTTATTACAATGTTAAGTTCGTTCTCTTTTCTATTCCTAAGTAATTTCTCCCCAAGACGTAGTATGAGCATTATTAATGAAATTGCTCGTACAAACCAAGCAACAAATACGAGTAAAGTCCATAGAATTTGATCTCCTGATTCTATAAGGAGCTGCCACCCATGAATGTACTCATCCCACTGGTTTAGAAAAAATACAAACATTTCATGCACCAAGAAGAAATCAATATATCGAATTTAGACTCACTTATAATCTCCTAAGTTCCTGAAAACTGATAATCTACCTATTCAGAGTTTACATTTCAAAATCCAACTATTTTGTCAAGAAAATGATCTTATCAATTCTTATAATCAAATGAATTTCCGTATAAATATCCAATCTTTGATACTGATAGAATTTAATACGGTTGAGAAAAATAAAAGATTACGTTGGACCTTTAATCAGGTATTAAGTAGGGCCAAAAAAAGATTCCACCTTATTTCACTTAAAAAGATTAGATAAATTGGGATTATATTACTGGAAATATCCAGATAACCATTTAATAAACGAGAGTTATCATAAAATCTTCTTTAATACATTTTAAACAGGTTTAAAACTAAATCGTTCCAAAAGGAACCAGATTCAGAAAAAAACATTTAAAGATAGCTCAAGTGTTGCCAAACTGGACATAATAACGTAAATTTACCAACTGGATGAATAAAGAAGTAATATCCTTATGTAATTTTATGTTCAACCTTTATAGATTGAATTAGATGACCAAAATACACAGCAGATGGACAATTATGGAACTAGAGATATTAGAACAGCATGAAAATTTTGCCAAATTCGTCCTCTCTGGTATTACTCCTACCTTTGCAAACACATTACGTCGGCTAATAATGAGTGAGGTACCAACAATGGCGATTGATGAGGTTATTATCATTGAAAATACTACCCCTCTTTACGATGAAATCGTGGCACATCGTCTTGGTTTATTACCACTCAAAACTGATCTGTCCAACTATGTTTTACCTTCAGAATGTGAATGTGGAGGACAGGGTTGTACCTCATGTGAAGTATCCTTGACTCTTGAAGTTTCAGGAGAAAAAGATATTGAGATTGTCTATTCAAACAGTCTATTATCGCAAGATCCGAAGATTACACCAGTATTTCCAAATATTCCAATTCTGAAAATGGCTAAAAACCAGAAAATCTTTCTTGAAGCAATAGCTCGTCTTGGACGAGGAATTGATCACGCAAAATGGCAACCTATTTCTACAGTTTCTTACAAATACTACCCAGTTGTTCAATTCAATGAAAAGAACTGTACTTACTGCGAAGATTGCGTTAATGCATGTCCTCGTGACATTATCAAGATTGAAAATGGGAAAATATCTGCACAAAATGTTATCAATTGTAGTTTGTGTAATCAATGTGTAGATGTTTGTGAAACCAATGCTGTTTTTATCACAACAACAGGAACCGATTTTATTTTCACCATTGAAAGTACAGGAGCTCTCAGTACGAAAGAAATACTGCTTAAATCTCTTAAAATTTTAAACGGTAAAGCAGACGAATTTAAAGTTTATGTCGAAGAATTTTAGAAGGGATAACGTTGAAAATAACTACAAGAACTGACCCAAACAAAGTTTCATTAATAGCCTCAATTAAAAAAGCTGGTATACAAAACAAGGCTAATATTTGGAAAACATTAAGCGAGGAGCTGTCATCTGCTAACCGAAGGCGAGTAGTTGTGAATTTATCACATATTAATAGAGTGTCTTCCCCCGACGATGTTATCGTTGTTCCAGGAAAAATCCTAGGAGCGGGAGAATTAAAGCATAAATTAAGTATTGCAGCGGAAAGCTTTTCTGAATCAGCAAAAGAGAAAATTCTTTCAACTGGTGGTCAGTGTCTATCGTTTGAAGAATTAGTAAAGTCAAACCCAAAAGGAACTAATGTTCGATTAATGAAATAGCAAAAGGGATTAGAAAAATGAACGACAACACAATAGACAACTCTAAAATTATTAATGCTGAAGATGCAGTAATCGGACGATTAGCGAGTGTCGTTGCCAAACGATTGTTATCAGGGGAACAAATCATAGTTGTGAACGCAGAAAAAGCATTAATCTCTGGGAGACCTGGTTTCGTCGCTAAAAAATATATTGATAGGTATCACATTAAAACAAAATCTAATCCGATAAAAGGTCCATTTTATCCAAGAAAACCCGATCAGATCTTAAAACGAACAATAAGGGGCATGCTTCCTTTTCAAAAAAGCAGAGGAAAAGAGGCATACAAACGGTTGAAAGTTTTTAATGATGTTCCAGGTTTATTTGAAGACCAGGAACACGAAATTATCGGTGGTACTCAACGTAACAACCCAAAATCCTCATACATCTCGCTTAGAGACCTCAAGAAAAAAATATGAAGGGATTATCGTGAAAAGCCTATTACGAAGTGGGAAACGAAGAACAGCGATTGCTCGTGCAATCATAAAAGAAGGTAAAGGTAGAATTTTAATCAACGGCAAACCTATAGAAATCGTTGAACCAATGTTTGTAAGAATGAAACTCCTCGAACCTCTCCATTTTTTGGATGAAAAAGACCGAAACAAAATCGAAATAAAGGTAAAGGTCAAAGGTGGAGGATTTATGGGACAAGCTGATGCCGCGAGAACAGCTATGGCAAGAGCAATCTTAGCTTGGATTGATTCTGAAGCATTACGTGTAAAATTTATGAATTATGACAGACACATGATTGTTGGTGATCCAAGAAGGAGAGAACCGAAGCATTTTGGTGGCCCTGGAGCGCGTGCTAAATATACAAAGAGCTATCGATAATCCATAACCTTTATGTAATCATGAATAACGAAGATAGATGTCATTTTAGTTGAATATTTTTGGGCCCATGGCTTAGCCTGGTTAAAGCGCTCGGCGTTCAGAAAAGATTCTGAACGGGCGATGCTGATAACGCATCTGGTTCTCCAGGCTGCCGACAGAAACCGAGAGATCCCCGGTTCAAATCCGGGTGGGCCCATTTCAAACATCTTCTTAGAAAAGAACTGTCTACATTCAGCATCAAAATAATCGCCCTTTATTTTTAATGTTCAAATATGGTTTGATTTTCTCTAACCATTTCAGTTTCCTGATTCGGTGTTAGTTGAAGAAAATCCATTATGGAATGATGGGGATAAGCTGAATTATCATCTTTTCTTTGTTCGATTTGTTTCTGTATCATAGCGATGAGTAATCTTATCATTTGATTATCTAGATAATTTTTGGTGTTGAACTGAAGATAGTTTGCAATTAAACAATAGAGCTGTTGAAAAGACATATGCTTTAATAAATCGGAAAGTAGAACATCTCTTCTTTGTTTACTCTCGCGTTTTACAAGCTCGTTTAAGAAAGTAGTTAGATTCTGATTATTTAGCGCTTTCCTGCAAAAATCCCTTCTATTTGAGCAATTCCTTAACTTTAATGTAAGTTCGTCAGAGCTTTTATAGATTGTACAGAATTCTTTACAAATTTGGTTATATCTGTAAGAAGTATTCGAAATCGTGACATCATCTAGTTCAATATTATTTGGAATTTTTGGGGGGGAAATATCTTCTTTTTCTTCTTCAAATGAAGTAGATTTCGTGATATAGGGGGCTAAAAGGTGTTGTAAATTCAGATCACTCCCTTCTTTGTCAATTAATGCGTATCTATCTAGATCGTAACGGATAATTACCCTATAGAGGAAATCCTCTTTGATTTTTTCTTCAAAAT
Source organism: Candidatus Hodarchaeota archaeon (assembly GCA_016840035.1). Taxonomy (GTDB): domain Archaea; phylum Asgardarchaeota; class Heimdallarchaeia; order Hodarchaeales; family Hodarchaeaceae; genus Hodarchaeum. The sequence goes on from JAEOTC010000122.1 coordinate 7,239, forward strand.
AGGTTTTTCCATGAGTGGAAATCATTTCCCCAAAGAAATCAAAAAAAGAACCTAATCGAAATTTTGTTAATGAATAGAACTGATTGGAAGACAATGAACCTTGACTAATCGTTGTTTTTCTAGGAATACTAAACCTAAAGACCGTTGAGGATTCATGAAAAGCCTTTGTAGTTAAATTTTGATTTATTGTAGGAATAAACAAATACTTTCCTTGTTTAATTAATAAATAGTCCCCATTTCGGTAGATCGAATAGTTACTAAATTCCGATCTGAATTTTGACCTGTTTAAGAGGGATGAATTAGGAAAAATGTTATCTAGTAATGGTTTTACTTCCTCAATTTGCTTATATAAATTAATTTTAGAATTTGCATAAAGAAAGATCCTTAAGCGCTGCTCATCTTTAACCAGCTCAATTGAAATATTATGTATATTTGTTATCAGGTTGAAACCGTCAACATGAACATCTGAAAGTGTAGAACATTCAAATATACATAAGTAAACATTAAAGTGGGGAATGAATATCATTTCATTTCCTACTATAGAAATTATTGCTTGGGATTTAAAGGGAAGTAGTTTAAGATTAGTAAAAATCACCAAACATGTAATGGCTAAAGGAATTAAATTTCCTAAGATAATTAAGCCATTTAAATCAGGGGAAAGTTGAAGTTCCTTTGAATCCATAATATTCAGAAATATGATTAAGATTAAAAGTCCTAATAGGTAGCTTAGAAATGAGAGGATCCCCCAAAGATGATTTCTATTGGTTAGAATCATTACGACATCTCATAGAATTGCGTTTTGTCTTTTTCTTATGAATCTAAAGGAAAAAATGGCTGAGATTACCAAGAGGGAGAAAATTGAGGGGAGAAATATTGTAGGATCAATTATGCTTCTTGACCGCCTTGAATCCATTTCAAGCATTAGATCGATATAAAAAGAAATCGTATTTCCAGCCCAGTCTGAAATTGTAACGTTAATTTTTCCATTTTGAGAATAAGCATTCTGGAATTCAATCAGATGATGATTGGAGGTTAACTTTATAGGAGAATAATGGCTTCCTAAATAAGTACAGGTAATTTCCTTGACTCCTGAACTTAATTCTGGTTCTGAAGTAAAGAGATGGAGATATATATCATTATTATTTGAATCGAGATAGTACGAATATTTCGGAGAAAATGGATCCATTATTGTAAACGTTTGCTCCGAGCTAATAGAATGTGTTTCGTCCGAAAATTTCAGTTCCATTGCCACAATAACTGTAGAATTCCACTTAAAATTCTGAAAAAATGCTTCAACAATATATGTATCATTCATAAGAGATTGAAGAGTTGTATTTCGACATTCTGAGACATATTCATCTTGAAGGGTATATATTACTCTAAACGAAAAATCAGCTGTTGTGGAAAATCGCCACCTTCCTATAATTGACTCGTTATATGCATAAAGTTCCTTTAAATTCGTCAATAGATCGATTGCTGGTACTTCAAAGTGAACTAAGACAAAATATTCTACTGCTACATTGCTAATAATACTTAGATTCCGCAGATAAAGAAAAGAATCAATAATTTCTATTTCGAATTTCGATGTAATATCACGATTTAGGAAATCTCGAATATAGATCTCTTTCAATGGAAATTTAATGAAGTCTAATTCTAATACTATACTATAATTCATGATTGTACCATTCGATAAGCATTCAATGTGGATTTCATAGCTTAATGAATCCTCTGAAACTGTGGAAAGGACAGTAGGCCCTTGGAACTCTACAACTAAGGTATCATTAACAAATGGATTGGTTGAAAGATCCCAAGTAAGAGATTGATCGTTGACATCTAGTTCAAAAACAAAATCATTTCGTATTAAATAAGCAGTTATCGGTTTGTTTAGAAACTTATTAAGGGAAATATACCAAGAAGTTCCATTTATGGGATATGTAACATTGTATATATGATAAAAGGTACTATTACTCTTGATAGGAGTCTTTCCAATTTTATCAATCAAGGGTTGAATTCTATCATAGGGGGTAGAATTGGTAGAGACTGATATTGAGGTTGTGTTCATCTTGAGGATTTTGTCTTCAATCTGTGCTACTAGGATCATATTAAGAAGTTTTGAAGAATTAAAACCATTAGTGGGGATGAAGATATTTGCATAGCCGAAATTATCAGTTTGAGAGTATTGCATTAGTGTATTGTTAATCCAGACCTTTAGATCTGCCTTACATAGCGGCCAATTTGTTCCTCCCTCATGTGGAGTTATATACATATTTACATGAATAGAAATATTATCATTCGGATTTAAGTTCTCTGGGATACCTTGAATATCCCAACTTACTTGTACAGGGAAGATCGTTAAATTAATTTTCTTCGACGCATGAAAGTCTACACCGTTTGAGGCTATTATGGTTAGATTCCACTTTTGAGGTGGCCATATGATGTGATTCACGATTAGATTGTAAAATCCGTTAGAAACCTCATCAAATTCATGAATAAAGTCGTTAAGAACTGCAATCACAAGTATATCTGAATTCAAATATTGTTGATGATTTTTATACAGAGAGAGGTTGATAAATAATGGATCATATTGAAAAACTTCCATATTCTCCGGAGTATGGAGTTTAATTTGATAATTTTCTATCTCTTCAGAGTAAATATGAACAATCTGTTGATAAAATCCGAATTGATACTGTGAAGAGAGATTGACTAATAGATTGATTGCTCCGGTGGGAAATTGATCATCTAGATACCCCATTGGAAAAAGAAAACTGCCATTTAACATACAAACTGTCGTATCATAGTAAAAAATGGTTTGGTTCATCAAATAAAGATTCAATATACCAGGAATTGAATGTAGTAACTTCCCACTTATTTGAAACCATTCATTAGAGGAAATTATTGTTGGATTCGTTACAGTTTCTACATAATTAGGTGTTTCAAATCTTAATACAAGATAGTTATTATTTTCGGTCGAGAATCGATAGAAAAACCTGGTCACGTCATCTGGAGGAATTTCGGAATTCTCTAGAATCTCAAATGAGGCTGTATTATTGGAATTTTCGAGAAACGTCCAATCAATAGGTAATTTGAATAATAAGTGGCTTGAGAGAGGTAGAAGAAACAGATGAGGAATTGAAAGATTCATACTGATTTGTACAAAGGAATTATTCCAGCTTAAAATACTTGGAGAGCAATATTCTTCATACGTTCTTGTAATTGTCAAATTGAATTGTGTCGATTGGTAAGAATTCCATAACGAGTTTTCAATTACCTGAATTGATACATTATCACTAAAAAGATCATATTTCAAGCTGACATTCTCACTGTGAATAATTACATCATTTATATGGTATGTAACTGAGCTTTCGTTGGGAAGTAAAGTAGAAGTGTAATTAATTCCCATAATATCAAGACTAACATCAAATTCAGGGATAAATGCGAACATATAGCAAAATACGGAATTGATCTGTGAAAACATACTGTACTCTGAAGGGAGGAAATATCGAGTAATCAGATGAGAAATATTATAGGTATTTGTAATCCAATTAGATTGATCAGATTCGTTACATAAAATATAGAGAGCATTTGAACCGGGTTTATATATACTAGGTTCAAGTGGATCTCCGAAGTGACTCCCTTTATCAGCAAGTATAAAGTTTAAAGACCCGTTATTAAATCTCAATTCTAAAACTAATGAATGGACTTCATCGACCAATCTACTATCAAAAAATGGAATTCTATATCCAAAAGAAAACTTAGTCGAATAATTACATAAGAAAGGATTAGTGGTTACATTAAAATCGATATTTGTAATTCCTGAAACTGGAGTTACATTATTTTCAGAAAAATTTAAGCGATAATGAGGAATTGGATCAGTAAGGTTTTTAAAAACTTCTACTTCCCCATAATCAGGTTCTACATTATTTTTCCAAGAAAAATTCTCATCTATGGGTACAGAATGTATGTTAAAAGACGAAGACTTAGGGGTTGACTCTAGAGAAATATTACTTGAATATGAAGAATTAAAAAAAAATAAATTCTTGCTAGTAAGATTGATACTAGTACTCTGTTGGGTAGTATATGGAATCCGAATATCTTCGGATGTATTTGACAGAATTCTTGAGGAAATTCTTGGCCTTTTTTCACTATTGTCTGGAATGAAAGATAACGTTTCTAATTTCTTTAATTTCGGTTTAGTTTCTGTAACATTCGCATTTGGGGGGCCGTTAAACAAGATAAATACAGGACAAATGATTATAAGAAGAATAAAAAGCGATCTCCTTTCATACGAACATCTAAAAATAATAACAGACATCAAAAGCTAGGTCCTACTTTTTTTTATATCTGCTTAAAAAGACTGAAATTAATTTAAAATAACCCAAGAATTTAGAAAATTTATTGTCTTCAAATAGATACAGTAAGGAATTGTCTTGAAGTCATGAATGCAATCAAAAACAGTAAAAATCTTAAAAATCTAATTATTATGTCTTGAATTGATTTAGTTTTGAATTCAGGACTGAATTTAAAGGTTAATGGCAATATACTCATAATTAATCCAAGTAAGTAATAAATAGGGTCAAAATTTAAAACGGGATTAGTCTGCAAATCCGTTTCTACAACGGAACGAGAGATTAATTGAAAGAATGGGCTTGCTCCAGAAATAAAGGCTAATGAAATCAGAGAGAAAATCTGAATAACTGTGGTTTGCATTGCAGTCGCTTTAAGTCTGGCTTTTCCTAGCTGAAGTGATCTTCCTGTTCTGTTCAGTTCCTCTGTTATAGTATGCAGTTTTAAACCTGCTAGTCTAGTATCTATTTGGCTGAACTTCTCAGTAAGCTTCAAAATGTGTATTATTCTTGAGGGAAAAAGATCTCCTAGTACAGTAAGGTGTGTAGATGAGGAATCATTGATACCTAACCGAAAAGCTGTTAATGATTCTTTCGATGAAAGATTTAGGTTTTTCTTTGAATTTCTTAGATAAATGGAAAGCGATTCATTTATACTTCTGGTGTAGGACATCCCTGCAGATAAATTTTCACCATGAATTACTAAAAATTCTATCGTTTGTTTATCCATGAATGGAAGAATCAAAGATTGACTTGTAAGAATCGAAAGGTGTCTATCAGGTCGAAAGAAAATTGAACCAATTAAAACAATAGCTACCAGAATAAATCCAATGATATAATGAAGATGTCCTGAAAGTAAGAGAAAGCATATAATTACTGGAGGACACAAAAACACAAATCCAGAGTATAAAGAACCCCAAGTATCAATTTTATCGGTTTCTTCTTTGATATATTCAAAAAGATGGGAATTAATTAGATTCTTTGAATGTTTGGTGACTTCTGCTCCAGTTTCCCATGTATCTATTATATTGAGAAAGATCCTTTGTAAATCCCCAGTAATTATGCTGTTTATTTGGAATACTAAGGCATCTTTTAATGGTGTACCATAATGAGATTCAAGTAGACTCTTCCTGAATAATTCTGAATAGATGGGATAATTTCCCGTAATAATAAATTTAGTTGCATCTTTCAGTGATTTTGAAGTTTCTAGGACAGTTAGTAGTTCATGTAGAACAAAAATTCCAATAGTCTCTGCTTTAATTACAAAATGTCTATAATCTTGCTGAATAAATAGGACCATTAAGCGTAAACTTACGAAGAGGAAAAGGATCTCAAGTATTAAAGTCTCGATCAATATCTCAGTCATTAATAATTGTGTGACTGTGATCCCGAAGAGAAAAATGACACAAAATAACAAAATTCTTTCTATGCGGGCCCTACTAAGGTTATATTTGGTTTCCAAATACTGTGAGTAACTTAATGTGTCAAAGAATTCTAAATCCCCGAATAATAACTTTATCACAGGATAAATATTGAAATCCTCCTTATATATCGTTATTAGGCAAATTCATTCAGTCCCAGCATAATTAACGTGTTTAAAATAATTTATTCGGGAATTAAATACCTTAAGAGGTATAACCTTCAATTTTGAATGACAAATCCGATCGAATTTTGATCAAATCTTTCACAAAATCGCTTTTGGTTAATTGCTATTAAGATCCTAAGAATTGACAGTCCAGAGAAGATCTGATGTTTATGCTTATTTAGCTCAATATAATTGAATTTAATCGTACATATCATCTTAAAGTACGGTTACAATTTAATGATGAGGAATTATTTTTAATTTAGCAGGTGTTAAGCACTTTTCAGCTTAAATTTGGGTGTTTTTAATTATTTACAGCTTTTTGATAATTGATGGATTTGCCAGTCTTAGACGAACAGACAAAACAAATTACTACAAAGTGTCCAATTTGTGGTAAATGTGAAACAATAACTCTAAATCTTCTTGAATTAGAACATGCGAGAATAAATCATTCTCTTCTTACTAAAGCAATACCTCATGTCAAAAATGGACATGTACTGACGTTATACATTGATGGAGAGGGACTTGTAAGAAGGAAATATTGTTTTGATTTAGTTCGGAATAATGTCATTAACATAGATAAGCTTACTCCAGGAAAGCTGGATAATCTGTTCGATAAAATGATTAAAGACTCAATGCACAAAGAAAAACAAATTTAATAAAAGAATTAGGGGATGATAACCCTTGCGGTTATATGATCTAGTAAAAATTCAAGATCCCAGCTCGCTAATTGATTCTTACGAGTTTCAATGCTATCAGACTACAATAAGAAAAAATTCAACCTCATCCATTGTTGAGTACTCAGTAAACTATAATAAGAAGGTTTTAAGGGAATTAACAAATTTCAATGCTTATGAAAGACAATTAAAAGATGTGATCAAGGAATTTATTTTAAATTCTGAAGATTTTGTTACACTCGATTGTCTAATTTCGTTCGTGTCAAACATTGAAGATAAATTTTCAGACATTTCTATTTCTTTAAGAATAGCAGTCCTCCTCCGGATTCTTAATATGGAAAGAATTGGTCCTTTGTTAATAGATGACCAAATTGATGAAATTTATTTGGATTCGAGTCAGTCATACGTTTATATTGATCATGTTCAATATGGGAGGTGTTCAACCCAAATCCGGCTCAATAAACAAGAGATTGACTCTTTTATTAGTAGGATTACTCTTGAAAACGATTTCAACTTGAATAGAGAAAATCCAACCATGAAAGGAGAATTAATAACTAAGCTCTTTCATACAAGAATTACTATTGATATCCCGCCTCTATTAGTTGACGATATTCACCTTGATATTAGGAAATTTCATCCCAATAATCTCCAATTAAGAGATCTTGTTAAAATTGGAAGTCTTACAAAAATACAGGGAAAATTCCTTAAGGAAATGATAAAGAATTTAATTTCAATATCAATTATTGGACCTCCTAATTCGGGAAAAACAACACTGCAAAATGCTCTAATAGAATATCTCCCTTCACATTTTAGACTTTTATCTGTTGAGGATGTTCTTGAATCTACAAATTTAAGAAAGGGAAATCAAATACGATTTAGACTGGGTTATGATCCAAAGGACACTAGAACTTATTCAAAGGCAATGGAAATCCAGAAATTATTGCATAGAAGCCCTGATTACGTTAATTTGGGGGAACTTTCAACTGAAAGCAATTTTATCGCGTTTTTGAATGTTCTTTCTGTAGGTATTCCTTCAATTCAGACTATTCACGGTAGAGATCCAAATTATTTACTTTTACGTTTACAGGATATTTACAAGATCCCTGTAAGTTTAATTAAAACTTCATTTCCACATATTTTTATCGAAATGGACACTATCTGGAATAAAAGCTTCCGAAACCGGTTTGTTGTTAGAATTGCAGAATTAACAACAGAAGGAACAATAGTAATCCTTTCTGATAGAGAAAGAGATGATACTGGTAATATAGGTATTAATAAAGACAATTCTACATCATTAGAATTTCTTGAATATCGAAAACATGAGTCTTTAGGACATTATGATTAGTTTTGTCCAGAAAAAATTATCATTGATGTAAAAATAATAAGAAAAAAATTCAGAATATTGGATTGATATTTTGGTTTTTATAACCTTTCTTGAGAATAGATCCCAAAGATGTATTCGTTCACTTTCTCGATTAAGAAATATACGTATTTGTTTTCAATGAACGGAAAAATGTCTCAAATTAGTGATATATTTGATATGAATCAGTTTGAAGGGATTTCTTCTTCTGTTATTAACTTATTCACTGAAATAATTCCTATACTTTACACAATTGCCATTATTCTCTCAAATATTTCTTTGATTCTGGGAGGTTTAACGTTTCTATTCGATGAAAGGGAAGAAAACGGAAAAAAGATGATTTTTCGTGCACTCACTATTATTCTAGTATTTATCTTCGTATTTAATGATGTTTCTACAACTAGCTTATTTTCTTCTACCGAATATGAACAACTTGAGTCATTCACATCATTCATTAGTATGTATTTAGTATTTATCCTTGCTACATTATCTTTAATCTTTCTTATTGGTAATTGTGGTTTATACCTGATAAATCAAGAACGAGTTTACGTTAAGAATATTAGAAAAAGCATTTTATGTCTTTTAGTCGTAATACTGCCCCTTGGTAATCACTTTCCTAAATTCCCTATTTGGAGTGTGTAAGACTATGTTTGAGACAATGATTCTTCAGATAATTATGGAGATTATAACGATTTTTATCTCAATACCCTTTGGACTGGTTACTCTCACGTTTGGAGCTATAATCTATGTTCCAACTGGAATAAAAATTGGAAAGTACTCAATATTCTATGGTCTATTTGTTCTAACTCTAAATGCTTATCTAATTTGAGAGCTGTGGGGGAAAAAATAATTAATGTTTAGACTAATCCTGTTTATTAGACGACTAGAACACTTTAATGAATCAAAAGTTGTTGTAATACGAGCTAGTTGAATCAGGGAGAAGAAAGGACTTAGAGAAAATTATATTTTTTCCTAAGAAACAATTCTTCCGGATTAAGCTCCCCCTCAAAGTTTCGAAATCTTGGATGAGTCGAATCCTCTATGAAACTACATAAATCATTTTCAATTTTGCATTAGTTGATTAATGCTTACATTCCGAGCGAATACCTCCAATAAAAAATTTCTAATTATTCCCTGAATATATAATTCTTACTCAGCTGATACTATGACTGGGAGAAAACACTATGTGGACACCAGAGCTTAAAAAAATTAGTCAAATCCAATTTGGTATTTTATCACCTGATGAAATTCGGAAAATGGCTGTTACTAAGATCATTACAGCTGATACATATAATGAAGACGGTACCCCTATCGAAGGAGGGTTGATAGATCGCCGACTAGGTACAATTGAACCTGGACAGCGATGTAAAACTTGTGGTAATCAGGTGGGAGATTGTCCAGGTCATTTTGGTATGATTGAGCTAGCACGACCTGTTATCCATGTTGGTTATGCAAAATCGATTATATACAAGCTTCTTCGATCAAGTTGTCGTGCCTGTTCTCGAATAATCCTAGATTCAATAACAATTAAGAACTATCACAAACAGATGGATGCACTTGCAGAAAAGGAAGACATCAAATCAGTTTCTGAACTAATAAAGGAGATTATCAAAGAAGCCAAAAAGAAGGCAGAGTGTCCTCATTGTAGCCAACCTCAATATAAAATTAAATACGAGAAACCGACTAGTTTTTTTGAGGAGACTCCTGAAGGATCTGTTAGAATTACACCATCAGAAATCCAGAAACGATTTGAGGGCATTCCTACATTGGATTTAAGGTTACTTGGTATAGATGCACACCATTCCAGACCTGAATGGATGATAATTTCGGTGTTACCAGTTCCACCGGTTTCTGTACGTGCTTCAATTACGCTTGAATCTGGGGTTAGGAGCGAAGATGACCTAACGCATAAATTAGTTGATATTATTCGGATTAACCAGCGTTTAAGAGAAAATATTGAGGCGGGTGCCCCTCAACTGATTGTTGAGGATTTATGGGAATTACTTCAATACCATGTTACGACTTTCATGGATAATGAAGTCGCAGGTATTCCACCAGCTCGACATCGATCTGGAAGAGCTCTTCGTACGTTAACTCAACGTCTGCGTGGAAAAGAAGGTCGTTTTCGTGGTAATTTATCAGGTAAAAGGGTAGATTTTTCAGCCCGTACCGTTGTATCCCCAGATCCCAATATTTCTATTAATGAGGTAGGTGTTCCTGAACAAATTGCAAAGATCCTAACGGTTCCCGAACGAGTAACAGAGTGGAACATTGAAGAAATGAAAGAACTGGTTATGAATGGTCCCAATCCTGATATTGATGAAAAAACTGGGGTTTCACGTACAGGTTCAAATTATATAATTAGACCTGATGGAAAACGGATTGACCTCAGATTTGTTGGTGATCTCAACAAAACAGCAGAGATGATCGATCAAGGGTTCATTGTAGAAAGACATCTTCGTGATGGAGATATGGTTCTTTTTAATAGGCAACCTTCTCTGCACAGAATGTCTATTATGGCTCACGAAGTTCGTGTGATGCCATTTAAGACCTTCAGGCTCCATCTATGTGTGTGCACTCCCTATAATGCCGACTTTGATGGAGATGAAATGAATTTACACGTCCCACAGAGCGAAGAAGCAAGAGCCGAGACCAGAGTTCTTATGCGTGTACAAGAGCAAATTCTTTCTCCAAGGTATGGAGGTCCTATAATTGGTGCTCTGCATGATTATGTATCAGCTGCTTTTCTATTGACAAGAAAAAAGACACTCATCTCTAAAGAGGATGTATGGCAACTATTACTGGCTGGAAATTATGATGCTGAATTACCAAAGCCAGCCATCGCATACCCTGAAGAATTATGGACAGGAAAACAAGTTTTCAGTTTACTTCTACCCCCTGATGTAAATGTTACAACAAAAGCTAGAACTTGTCGTAAACACGAGCAGTGTAAGTCTGAATTGTGTGAATTTGATAGTTATGTGTATATCCGTAATGGCTTATTACTTTCTGGAGTAATAGATCGTCGTGCGATCGGAGCAGATGAGTCTGAAAGTGTACTACACGTTGTAGTCAAAGATCATGGAAGTGATCGTGCACGAGAATTCTTGGATTCATTAACCCAGTTATTATTAGAGTTTTTATCTCATGAAGGATTCAGTCTTGGTTATTCAAATGTTAATCTCCCTGATGAAGGTAAGAAAAGAATTGATATGCTTATTGAAGAAAAAGAAAATGCTGCAAATGAAATGATTGAAGCATATCGTAGAGGGGAGTTGGAACCTCTTCCTGGAAAATCACTTGAAGAAACTCTTGAAATGAGGATTATGAGTATTTTAGCAAAAGCAAGAGACAGTGCAGGGAGTGTTGCAAACGATTATATGGGTATTTCAAACTCTGCGGTAGTAATGGCTTCAACTGGAGCAAAAGGTACTCAACTAAACATAGCTCAAATGGCTGCATGTGTCGGTCAACAATCAATCAGAGGAGAGAGAATTTTACGAGGATATAGAAAACGAGCACTCCCTCATTTTAAAAAGAATGATATAGGTCCTGTAGCAAGAGGATTCGTCCGTGCAAATTACCGTTCAGGATTAAATCCAACAGAATTTTTCTTTCATGCACAAGGTGGTCGTGAAGGATTAGTTGACACAGCTGTTAGAACCTCAACTAGCGGATATCTCCAAAGAAGATTGGTGAATGCCCTGCAAGATTTACATGTAAACTATGATATTATCGTCCGAACCACTGAAGGGGATGTAGTTCAGATGAAATACGGTGAAGATGGTGTGGATCCAATGAAATCGTATCATGGCAGACCAGTAGATATCGATACAATCATTGAGGAAGAAATTTCATCAGAGGAGAATTAAGGAGGAATATTAATGGCAAGCTTATCGAAAGACAAAATATATGCTCTTATAAATGAAAGAGAAGAGAGATTTCCTAAAAGCATACGATCTGATCTTTTTAGGAAACTATCTGATGTCCCTGATTTGAAAGAAAAAGTTGTAAGGAAAATCCTTGACTCTGTGGAGGATGCTTATCTTCGATCTTTAGTAGAACCTGGAGAAGCCATTGGAACGGTAGCTGCTCAATCAATTGGTGAGCCTGGAACACAAATGACATTGAAAACATTTCATTATGCAGGAGTCGCTGAGCTTAATGTTACCTTAGGATTACCAAGATTGATTGAAATTCTTGATGCAAGAAAGAATCCCGCTTCCCCATATATGACAGTTTATTTAGAAAAACCTTTCTCAAAAGAAAGAGAAAAAGCGCAAGAAGTTCAGCGAATGATTGAGCTATCAACAGTAGAATCAATTAGTGATGATATCACTGTCGATTTGGCCCTGATGCAAATTAAAATCACCTTGAATAATATCTTAATGACCGATAAAGGTATTACTCCTGATCTAATTGTCGATAAATTATCAAAGTTAAAAAAGGGGGAAGTCTTACAAGATCAAAATGAAATAATTGTGGACTCAAAAGATTTAACCATCGATGAGATCTATAAGCTTAATGAAAAAATCAGGGATCTTAAATTAAAGGGAGTTAAGGGTATAACAAGAGTTATTATGTCTAAAGATCAGGAACTTGATGAGTGGGTATTATATACCGCAGGTAGTAACCTTCCTGATGTGCTAAGCATATCTGGAGTCGATCCAACAAGAATCAAGACAAATCATATTCAAGAAATTCGTGATACCCTAGGTATTGAAGCTACTAGACAAGCAATTATCGATGAAGCAACCGCAGTTTTACAAGAACAAGGACTTGATGTTGATATCAGACATATCATGCTGGTCTCTGATATTATGACCCAAGACGGTAACTTGCGTCAAATTGGACGTCATGGTATTAGTGGAGAAAAAGAAAGCGTTCTCGCAAGAGCATCATTCGAAGTTACAGTAAAACATTTATTAAACTCGGCCGCAAGAGGAGAACTAGACAAACTCAGAGGTATAACTGAAAACGTCATAATAGGGCAAATAATACCATTGGGTACAGGGACAGTCGATTTAATAATGTGGCCTGGATACCAAAAGAAAAGCGATCAAACGGAGGATGAATAAATTTGAAACCAGACATTGAAAAAGCAATAAATATGGCAATGAGTACAGGAAAAGTTAGAATGGGATACAGTGATGTTTTAAAAAGTGTATTAAATGGGAAAGTAAAAGCTACGATTGTATCTAGCAATTTACCCCTAAATGTCGCAGAAGAATTAAAGAGAAATTGCGAACTCTCAAATATACCGATAATAAATTATGAAAAAAGTGGAAAAGAACTGGGAGCAGTATGTGGCCGACCACATAAGGTTTCAACAATTGCAATCTTAGATCCAGGAAATTCCAAAATTTTAGATTATATTGAATAGGAAGTTCATCTTTGTCCAGTATTCGAATGTCTCAAGAAGAATTGAGCTTCATATCAACTCTAGAAGGATTAACAGGCGCTTTAGCTGTCGATTGTATTTGGGAAAAGGATGATAACAGAGTTATATTCATTGTTCGCAGAAATGACACAGGAAAAGTTATTGGGAGGGGAGGCACAACTATTCAGAGACTTCGAGAGCATTTCAAGAAAAATATCGACGTTGTTGAATACTCAGAAAAAATCGAGAAATTTACATCAAATACGCTAGCCCCTGCTAAGACGAAAAATGTTGAAATTGTTGAAAAAGCAGGGAGGAAAACAGTAATCGTTACAGTAATTCAACGAGAAAAAGGTAAAGCTATCGGAAAAAACGGTAGGAATATCCAACGATCAAGATTATTGTTAAAGAGACATTTTGGCGTTAATAACGTAATAATTCAGTGTCCTAATTGATCTAACTTAGTATTAAAATTGCCAAACTGTTCAAAAACCTAACTAAAAAGAAAGTTACATACGTTCATTGCTATATCAAAATATTAATTAAAGAGAATACATTAAACGCATTAATCTACACACTTTAGGCGAAAAAATATGACTGGATTAAAATCACCAAGAGGCGAATTCGCAGCAAATAAGCTGGTCAGGAAACGGAAAAAGTTTAGGTGGAAGAGTACTACATACAAGAGAAAAGTACTTCGCTTGAAGGAAAAATATGACCCTCTGGAAGGTTCCCCACAAGCTCGTGGAATTGTGATTGAAAAAGTCGGAATTGAATCCAAGCAGCCGAATTCAGCCATTAGAAAATGCGTGAGAGTTCAACTCATCAAGAATGGAAAACAGGTAACTGCTTTTGTGCCTGGAGACGGGGGTTTACTCTTCATTGATGAACATGATGAAGTTTCAATTGAAGGTATCGGTGGAGGAAAAGGTGGAGCAGTTGGCGATCTTCCTGGTGTACGATATAGAGTTGTACATGTTAATGGTGTAAGTCTAAAGGCAATGCTCTCTGGAAGAAAAGAAAAACCCATGCGTTAATTTCTATCTTCAATTCTTATTTTTCTTCTTACGAATTTGAGGGGGAGAAATATTTTTAGGGAATTTTTATACAAGCTTACGCACAATAATGTTCTCTATAAAGAATGCTCAATTTATTTTGCATTATCCATCAGCGATTGATTTTTCAAAGAGTGATTGGAAGCTATTTTATGATATAAAATTACTTCTTGAGAAAATCAACATCTTTCATGATCCAAAAATTTACCTTGAACAATACTCTCTACCAAGTGACTTAATTTCTTATATCCTTATCTTAACAAAGAAAGATTTGTCTAATAAGAATGTTGTTGACTTAGGGTGTGGTACAGGCAGGTTCTCACTACCTATATCAAAATTTTTTTCTGATAGAGTCTTAGGGGTTGATAATGACTTTTCTGTCCTTGAAAATTTACTTTGGAATATGAATAAACTCCAACTCCGAGTTGATTTGCTCCAATCATCAATTGAATTCGTAGAGAGTTCTAATTGGAGAAATATGTTCCAAACTACAATTATGAATCCCCCTTTTGGTACTCAGAGGAGAGGTATTGATCAAGTCTTTCTCAGAAAATCACTGATTTATTCGGAAGTAGTTCTTTCAATACATAAATCAAGTAAACGATCGAGAAAATTATGGAAACAAATTGCTTCTTCATTTAATAAAAAGGCAGAGCTACTGACAACCGTTGAGTTTTCCCTACCACGAACATTCAGTTTTCATACGCGTAACCAACATAAAGTCAAAGTAGATCTATTTCGATTCTTTAAGAATTGATTTTAGCAATTCTCTCACTATTTCATTCATTGCAGTTTTTGTTTTACCCGATATTGAAGGATTTCGAGATGTGAATGGCACAATTTTTCTGTGAAATTTGAAACAATCTCTAGCAGAATATTAAAATTATTCCCCATAATCTATATTTGGGATTGGAATTGAGTAAAAAACAAGTAGAAAAATCAACTCAAAACCGAGTTGTACCAGGTGACAAAATTGCAGTAATAGAGGAGTTTCTACCAGATGAAACGTGCTTTGAGCAGGATGGGAGCATCTTATCGATGACAACAGGTGAAGTTTTACCTGATCAGAAAAAGCATAAAATTACTGTAAAACCATTTAAACAGGTTTTACAACTGAGGAGAGGTGATGTCGGTGTTGGAAGGGTTGTTTATGTTAAAAAACAGATCGCCTCTGTTGATATTCATAGGATTAATGAAACAAGCGTACCTCTACCAGTAAATAGCATATTACATGTATCTGAAGCATCAAAAAGGTTCGTAAGAAATATGTATGAAGTTACCCGTCCTGGAGATTGGCTGAAATTTAAAGTTGTAAGGACCATGAAACCTGTATATATCAGTCTAATCGGTGAAGGCTTAGGAGTCGTAATTGCACAGTGTAACCATTGTGGGCATGATCTTAATTTTTACAGACGCAATACGTTAAAATGTCCGAATTGTAGTCTTGTTCAAAACCGAGTTACTGCAAAATCATTTGGGAAGCTCGTTACCTCATTTAAGAGGACTTCAAACAATGAAACCAGATGATAAGAGAATATGGGAAAAATTAACTGATGACAACGATCGTTGGCGTAAAAAAAGGAAAGGGAAAGAGGATTATCAAACAATTAATGCAGTAATTGATGGAAATACAACAAAAATATTATCAGGTCTTCAGACTAGGGGAATAATTGGCACTATTACTGGCACGATAGCATCAGGGAAAGAATCAGGAGTTTTTCTTGCTAAGCTTGGTTCAAAAGGAAAAGCAATATGTGATGATCTCTCTGTTGGATCACCAATCGTTATCAAAGTATTTAGAACAAGTACGTTAAATTTTAAAAAAATTCAACAATATATCTCAGGTGATATTAGGTTTAGAAAATACAGCAAGAAAACTAGAAATGTTGTCAAATTGTGGGTTGAAAAAGAATACAGAAATTTGCATCGAAGTAATTCAGCTGGAGTAAATGTGCCAAAACCCATACTAGTGAAAGGTAATGTTCTGTTGATGGAATTAATTGGAATTGAAGGTTTTCCATCTCCTCTCTTAAAAGTTGTCCCCCAGGAAGCCACTGAAAATACGATGACCGCTATCTTAGCCCAAATTAAAATCTTATATCAAAAAGCGAGTCTTATCCATGCTGATCTATCCCCCTACAACATTTTGATAAAAAATTCTGTTCCGTATCTCATAGATATGAGCCAGAGTGTCACTACTTCTCATCCAAAAGCAAAAGAATTTTTGGAAAGAGATTTAAACAATATCTTGTTTTATTTCTCAACAAAAGGAGTTAATTCACCTGCAACTGAGACAATATTTAATGATATAACAATGAATGAATTAAATTCTGATTAGGAAATGAACTTATGAGTATTTCTTGTAGAATAAAAATCCCAAAAAGTCGAATTGGAGTCTTAATTGGTAGAAATGGAGAAACAAAGGCAGAAATTCAATCACTTGCTGGTGTAAAAGTTCATATCGATAGCGAGGATGGATCTATAGAGATTTCTTCCACTGATGAGACAGTTGATCCTACAGATGTATGGAAGGCACGAGATATAGTAAAAGCCATAGGAAGAGGATTTAATGCCGATAAAGCTTTTTATCTAATTGATGATAGTATTTATTTAGAAACTATTCAGCTAGAAGGATCTAGAAATAATATTAAAAGACTCAAGGCTCGATTAATAGGTGAAAAAGGTAAAGCACGAAATATGATTGAGTCTGGAACTGATACCTATATTTCTATATTCGGCTCCCAGATATCTATTATCGGAGATATTGACGAAATTCGTTCTGCAAGAGAAGCAATTGATATGTTAATAAGAGGTTCAAAGCATGGGACTGTTTACAGACTCTTAGAACAAAAACGCTTTAAATTAAGACAGGATCCTATGAAAATTTGGAAAGACCTCCCTCCGAAAGATGATTGAAACCTTTTTAAAAAATCAACAAATTAACAGAAAATAGTCAATTGGGCCGATAGCTCAGCTTGGTAGCAGCGCCTGGTTTGCATCCAGGAGGTCGTGGGTTCAAATCCCACTCGGTCCATGTAATTGCTCCAACTCACTTTTTATACAGATAACTTTTTCCTGGATAATCCTGCATATTGATTTCATATCTAAATGACAGATGGGGGAACTTCCTGTTTTGTATTGGGATTTAATGCAGAGAAAGAGGAAAAATGAATTTATTAAGAAAACAATGAGCCAAGTTCTCTTAATAACTCATCTGCATTCATCAGTAACCAATCTAAAACTCCAGTTACAATAGAAAAGATTAGCAAGAAACCGAATAAGCTCAAACCTATTAATATACCTTCCTCCACAAGAGGCGAGCCTCTCCTTTTAGATTGAATTCTTTTGAACTGTGAATGAGCCTTTCTTAACCTTTTATGCCTTTTCATGATTCCATCACAATAATAAATATTTGGTTGCTTTTAATCTCCTAAATTTCTAGGTTTTTGGGACTTTAAAATGCAAAAAGATAACTATGAAGTTGGTGTAGTACTTGCGGTTAGTTCCTTCGAAAGAAAAAAAACCATTAAAAATAGTCCTTTTGGGAGAAGGCGGTGTGGGAAAAACAACAATATCAAAATCTTACATTGATAACTACTTTTTTACGAAATCAAAACAAACAATTGCTGTAGAATTTCATTCAAAGATAATTACACGTTCAGATAAGGAAGTTAGTAAACTTCAGATTTGGGATCTTGGGGGCCAAGGGCACTTCAAACATATGGGTGTCTTTAGTGAATTTTGTAGGGGAGCTGATGCAGCCTTACTTTGCTTTGATCTTACAGATCTTTCATCCTTATTCAATCTTGCAGAATGGCTTGGGTTCATTGCTCCCACTATTCCTAGGTTTTTGATTGGTACAAAATCTGACCTAGCAACTCAAGATGAACAGAATTTCAATCTAGAACGTTATGTTCACAGATATAATTGTGTCACATCATTTAAATGTTCAGCTAAAGATCTGAAAACGGTTATGAGTATTTTCGAGAGCGTTCTACAAACAATCGAAAGAAAAAACGGCAAAATGAGTAATATATCTTCAGAATCGAATTCTCACATTTCTAATAGACTTTTAGTTTCATGAGGTACTAGTAATGCAAAAACTGTTAAGAAAAACCATGAATGAGCAATCTTCACGAATTCCAAGTGGAGTTATTGGCTTTGATAAGCTTGTAAAAGGAGGATTTAGAGAACATTCAGTTAATGTGATCATTGCGGATCCTGGCTGTGGTAAGTCCACTTTCTGTTGGCAATATTGTTCCAATGATCTGAATATTCCAGCGCTTTATGTGTCATTAGAGCAAAATGTAAACTCCGTATTAAGAGATTGCAACGATATCGGATTAAAGAAATTCAATAAAAAATATAGAGAAGGAAATTTGCAATTCCAAGTTGCTTTCAATGTCGAATCTGAACTAACTTCAGGAGAAATTGGATTGAGATTTTTCATGAATGAGCTACCTAAATATCTTGAAGTAATCAAGGAAACGGCCTCTAAATACTCAGGAGGAATTCGAATCGCGATTGATCCTTTAACGCCATTACTACTAGAAATTTCGGACCCAAATCAACAGAGAAATGCAATCAACCGAATTTTTTCATCGCTAAGAGAGATCGGAACTGCAGTGGTCACACTAGAAAAAGGTTTTGGCGATGTATTAGCAAGAATCCCTCTTTTTCTCTCAGATTCTATAATAGAGCTCGAGCATATTGGGCTAGGGGGTATATACAACCGCACATTGAGTATCAGAAAATTTAGAGGATCATCTCATTCTGAAACTCCTCAACCAATTGGTTTTCAAAAGGAAAAAGGATTAATTGTTTATGATATCTCAAATACATGATATTGAAGCTCATACATTTACATTAAATAGGGCAATCGAATCCATTCAAAATGAGGCCAACCACTTATTTTTATTTCAGGATGTAAAAGCAGCAATTCTTTTCCGTTTGGATGGGAGAGTAATTACCTCTTTTTATGAAATGGAAACATCTAATTCTATATTATCTGTTATCAAATGGGTCAAAGAAATTATCTCAAAAACTAAAGATGAACTTAAACATGGTGCAAGTTCAATTAAGTATAATAAACGGAGTCATCAAAATGAATCATTACCAGTTTATTTTTACCGTACTGGAAATTCTGGAATCTTAGTAGTTATTTTACATTCAAAAGCTAATACAGGATTAATGGAAATAGAGATGAGTCGAACCGCTAGACGATTAGGGATAATTATTGATAAAAAAAGGCCAATAGGGGATTTAAATATATGAAAGCTTCAGTTGGCCTTTGTATAGACCATGATTTGGAAATCGCAACAAGTTCTGCGATTGAACAGGCTGAAAATACTTTAAATGCCAAACCAACTGGGATATTGTATTTTACTGGGACACACCCAGGTGGTAAGAAAGTTTATAATCGAGCTTTACGAATTATTCAGAAGAAATTTCCCAATACTCCATTAGCAGGGTGTTCAGGCATTGGGATAGCAAATAAAGCGGATCACGGTCTGAAAGGTGCTGCGATCATGCTTTTTACAGGAATTACAGTCAGAACACAACTTGTAAAACGTTTCAGAATAAGGAATAAATCCAAATCTAAAAACATATTGAGAAGATGTCTTAGTATTGAATCCGAGGAATTAAAAAAAAACGCTTCCACAACTTTCATCTTCTTCCCTCCTGGTCTAGGATTTCCAAAATTAATGGTAAATTTATTGAACCATAAACTTCAAGGTTTCAATCCATTTTTTATGTTAAATAACCGAATATGGAGAGATGTACCTGCTCTTTCACGAATATCAGGAAAGATGGTCAATTTTCTTATGAATGTGGGTGGGATTGGAATTTCCTATTCCTCAGCTTGGCCATTATTTCGAGAGTTATATGAACGAGGCATTCATTATACTGGTACATTCGGTGTAGACCCCATTACTATGAATAAATCTTACCAATTTCATAATTTTAAAGCGTTTAAGGATTCTATGACATTTATTGCTCTGAGCTCCCCTGAATTACGATTTATGAGTAAAACTGATACTGGAGCGAAAGTTGATTTCCAAAAAACCTTCTCTCTTGATAGTTATTTAGATGGAGGATTTATTCCGAGGATTAATGGTCAATGGGGAGCAGAATCTTTACTTAAATTGTACGAAATGGAGAAAACACCAGAAATTTTGGAAGAATGTACTCAAAAATACTTCTATTATCACCCATTCAGACCTTTATGTATTTTGGATGATAAAAATCGTCAAAATCTGTATGGACTTTCGATAAATCCGAATCTCAATCATGCATTAATTACTGCACCGAATCAGGTTGCAAAGCAGCTTTATACAAATAAAAAAAGTAAGACACCATCCTATATCTGTAATCAGAGTGCTATTACAATTGAAAACTTGTTAGATCAAAGTTTATCTTCCTTAATAGGAGACAACACCAAATTTGGGCTATTTTTTGACTGTGGTAATCGAGCGATGATCGTTGGAGACCGATTTAAACAGTATCTTGAGCATTATTCAGATAATTTAGGTGATATTCCTTATCTTGTTATCATATCAGGAGGAGAAGTTAATTCCCAGTCTTTTCCAATTGTAAACTTTAGTTTGGTTTCTGGAGTTGCAGAAAAACTTTTACCAGCCTTATCTTAGGAAAATTCAGTTAAATTGGTGTATAAGGATATGTTTTATGTCGATACTCTACTTGGTATCAAATCATATCCTCAAGAACTGAAAATTTTAATATTCAAGTTTTTTAGCCTTGAACTTATTATTACGGTGATTTATTTAAGTAATACTTGGATATCACTATATTATATCTCTATTTTAGGATCCTATGCACTTTTTGGGACCATCGTTGCGATAGGTACCATTATTGGATTCACTCTAGATCTTCCCTTAGGGATTCTTACCGATAGATTTGGTCAAAGAGGGGCTTTTTGTGGGGCTTTATTGTGCCTAACAATATACTATATGGGTCTAATAATAGCTACAACTCCGTTTCAGTTATTATGTCTTGAAATTCTAGTAGGAATTTATTCTGCTCTTCTTTCGGGGTCATATCTAGCTTGGTTTTTCAACTCTTGGGCTTACCTTGTAGAAAAGAATGAAAGAAACGATAAACTCCTACGAAGTACGATGGGGAATGTAAATTTCATCAAAATGATATTTGTCTCCTCTTTTACAATCTTAGGGGGATTTTTGTTATTTCAAGCACATCTACCTCCCCAATTGATATTTTTAATACAGGGAATAATATCCTCAATTGGATTTATGTTTGGATTCATAATTATGGTTAATAAGTATCCCATATATCGAAATATAAAACATAAAATGACAACTAGAGAGAAAAAACCACCTATTCGCTCCATTATTAGAAGAAAAGGAGGAAAAATACAAAACCAATATCTGAGGATTTCTCCATATTTCATCAGTTTTGGAGTTCTAAGGTTCACTTCATTGTCTTTTTCAACAGTAATATTCCCGTTGATCATCTATATTCTTTTATCTTCTGAGTCCAAATCAATCAATAGTAGTTACTTTAATATTGATTTTACATCAATGGCTATCTTGGTATTATCTCTTGTTAATTCTATTACAGATTTCACGTACGGAATTTCTAGTAGATTTACAGGAAAATTTACACGTTCAATTAAATCCCCTCGTAAAGGTCTCGCTATGATCTACACTCTGAATTTCCCATTAGCGTGGTTGTCGATTCTCTTTGTTCTAATAATCCAACTTGATGCAATATTGAAGCTTCAAATAGTAATATTACTATTTCTAGGCAGACTCATTATCAGTGGATTAACCTCAGGCCTACATTGGCAATTATATTATTCCATAACCTCATCAGAAAATCGAAGCTCCCAAGAATCTTACCAAAATACGTTAAATCTTCTGATTTATACATTTGGCTTTAGTATTCTTGGACAGATTATGGAGAGAAAGGGATTGTTAGAAGGATTGTTATTGCTATTTATACTAGGTTTATTTGGTGTCCTAATTTTAGTAAAGGTAAAGGATCCTGAACCAAATTACGACTAATTACATTTCTCCACTAGATATTTATAAAAAGAAAAGAGGAGGATAGGAATTATTTAGTCCCTAACTAATTCCCAAGAAACCGCGAAGGGCAGGATTCATCTCAGCGACTCTTTCTTTACTAATAAGCTCGAAATATTGCCTCATAATACTAACAGAAAGAAGTATTCCCATTCCAGAACCTATTGCTCCTAAGAAATCCGCAAAGGCCGCAAGAACTCCAATAAACAGACCACCAATAACTGCTATTGTTGGGATATACATTTCTAATCGTCTTTCAACAATTTTCTTACTCCTTCTCCATCCAGGCATCTGCATACCAGATTGTAGAAATTGGCTTGCAACATCCCTTGGACCCATGCCTGCAGTTTCCAGCCACATCATTGAGAAGACAACAGAAAGAAGTATCAGGATAATCGCATAAATAAAAGCCCTAGTAATGGAACTTAGCGGATCTCCAAAGTTAAGAACGCCTTGTTCTCCAATCAGAGAGCGCGGGGGGGTTAAAAAGTAAACTAAACCTCCTGTTGGAACATACTGTTCGCTATTAGCATCTAATCGAAACGTACCTAATATTTGGGTCAATAGACTCGTTGAATTCTCTCGTCCTGAACTATTCCAGACCATCTGAGCTATAAAGTAAACATCAGCAAAAACCGCTGAAGTTAGTATTACCGGGATATTCGAGACGTAGAGTAATTTTATTGGATAAGTAGACCTAATTCCTTTATATTGCGCGTATGAAATTGGAATTTCAATCCGCATTGATTCAAAATAAATCACGATTACGAATACGACAGCTGTTGCAATCACGGAAAGGATAGATAAAGATGGTAGATTTAAATTATGATTAGGATTTGTACTGTATCTGAAAAACAGATTTCCAATTGTATTTAATGGTCCTTCTTCTCCTAACCAATAAATAAATGCTAGAACTATACCACGAGCTGATGTAACTTCATTTGGTCCTTCTAAGATATTATTAGGGGCAAATAATCCCTGGAAAATTTGTAATCCAACCCCTCCAGCAATAAACAAAGAAATCCCTGAACCTAAGCCCCATCCTTTTTGAACCATTTCGTCAAGTAAGATAATAATTATCCCAGCTGCTAATAATTGTGAAATAATTCCCACTTGTGCACTAAGAGGTAGGTCAGTACCATAGGTTCCACCTATAAGAAAAGCACCTGCTTCAATAATTGTCATTAAAACAGACATTACTTTTTGGGCACCAGTATAAAGTGATCTTTCCTCTGGGTCTCCCATATTAACATTGATAATCTTAGAGCCGACTAATATTTGCATGATTAACCCCGCTGTTACGATTGGCCCAATCCCTAATTCAGCAAGTGATCCCTGTGTTGATGCGGTAATTGTCCTCATAAATGCAAATGGATCACCTTCTCCTAAATCTGCACCAATAATTGGGGTAGAGGTCATAACAAAATATATTACAAGAGCTGCAAAAGTCCAAATCATCTTTTCATTGAAATGAACCTCACGAGTTGGTTTTACAACCTCAGGCGTAATTGACATAAAGGGTCGAACGGCTTGTAGAAATCTAGAAGTCATTTAGAAAACCTCAAAGGTTAAATCTCTCTATCGGATCCATTCAAGTATAGAAATCAATGCTATTAAGTTCTTAGTCTGAAGAAATCCGATTTTAAGCTTATTTAAAGGGAAAAATGCAATTCATTTATTTTTTTTCTAGTATTTATGATTCAAATTTCAAGGAATCACAAATTAATTCTTGGTTTAAAATCTAAATAATTCAATCAAATTAAACGAAGCAAAAAGCCAATTTAATAAGAGGAGTGACGAGATTAAATTAGAAAGAACATTAACCTTC
The DNA here is from genome assembly GCA_016840035.1 of Candidatus Hodarchaeota archaeon. Taxonomy (GTDB): domain Archaea; phylum Asgardarchaeota; class Heimdallarchaeia; order Hodarchaeales; family Hodarchaeaceae; genus Hodarchaeum. Next base: position 31,527 of record JAEOTC010000122.1, read on the forward strand.
AAATTAAAGACCAATGTGTTATAATTATGTTGATTTCAAGCCGAAGAATAAATATATTCCACTTTATGGTAAATTTGGATGAAAAATTGATTGAATGGACGAGGTGGGATTAAGAACAAAATATATTACACTCTGGAAAACGAGAACCATTCAGTATTATTCCTCAAACTTAAAGAGTAAACTTAAAGATTGCTTAGAAGCTTAATTTAAAGGATCCGAAAGTTCATTGTACAGATAATACGGAGTTTTTATAAATGAAGAAAATCCTAGGAAATGGTTTGCGTTTTTTAATACTCGCATTAGTTATCACTTCAACATTCTTAATCGCTGATACCCAAGCAAAACTTGGTGAAGTTAATTCTAGCGCTGATTCAGTAACCGTCAAAGACAATAAGTTAAATGTCTCAGAATTAATGTACTTTGACATTACAGAATTTACAAATACAAGTCATCTAATCGATGTTGATAGAATTATTACTGCGAACCAATATGGATACACTTTCTCAAAAACTATGATAGAAATCTCTAGTAATAGTACTAAGGAAATAAATGCGATCAATTATACGTTACCGACAATGGAGTATAATGAATCAAAATATTTTAGAATCTATTCAAAGAATGATACAGAAACAGAAAATACGACATATAATGATCACATTGGGAATGAAACAACAGAACTCGTTGTAAAATTCCCAACAGTTGGTTTTGAGGAAACAGTTACATTAATCATAGAAATTGATTATCCAAACGCCATAGAATATGATGAAAACGATGAATTGGTGGAGACTGAATATCCTTATCATTTTAACATAAGTTTTCTTCCCTTAATTACGATTCCTATTACTTCATATAGCATAAATTGGAGGGTAGGAAAAGATGTTTCTATGAGTGTAAATAACGACACATTAAAGCCAACAGAAGCGAATTTTACGGGTAGAATTGAACAAGAAAGTACAGCCTTAAGATATCGAAATATTCAGGAATTAACTTCTATCAATCGTGAAGTTTTAAATCAGTCTGAATATGGAGGTTATAATCTCACATTACTAACAGATCGGAGTTTCATTCCTTCTTATCAACAGAATATGGCAACAAATTTCACTGATTATCTAACTTTTGATTACTACCAAGTTGGTGGAACTTTCATTACGTTCACATCCTTAACAACTACCATCAAGGTTTCAGAATGGGGAACCGTGTATACAAAGCAATCAATCAAGATAAAGAATATAGGGCTACAATCTGGACCAGTTCTTTCCACTGCTCTAGGGGGTATCACATTCCCGACCTTATCATTCAATGTTCCCGAATCTGCAGGTAAAATAGGGATAACTGATAATTACGGAAATATCACTCCCATCGTGAATACCGATGCCGTAACTCAGAAGAAATCAATCGAATTTAGGCCGAGAATTCAAATAGAACAAGGCTCAGAATACGATATATTCCTTTCTTATACCCAACCGTCTACCAAAGTAATTAATAATCTCGGTGGGGGAAAGGTTCAATTATTAACACCGTTATCAATGAGCTTCAATTGTACCATACAGAATTATGAGCTTGAATTATTTTTCCCATTTGGTTCATCAATAACCAAGCAGAAAATTAGTGATGCTACGTTTGAAGGTACATTGAGAAACCCTGTATCGATTACTTCAATTCAGAAAACACAATTCTTAGGTTTATTTAATAGTAAAGGGTATCGATTTACATTTGAAGACCTTACACCACTTAGCAATAAACAGTTAAAAATAGAATTTGGAATGAGCCCATTTAACCAACTTTATACTCCACTTTCATTTTCAATATTCTTTTTGTTAATTGGATTTGTTTATGCACTAACTAGAAATTTATCATTTGGATATAAACCTTCCAAGCTAGCACTAGAAGAAATTCCACTTGATATGATCAAAAGTTTCGTTAAAGCATACGAAGAAAAGACTGCAATTCGTGAACAAATTCTAAGATTGGATAGGAAACGTAAGTCAAAGAACATCAGTGCGAGAGAATATGAACAAACAAAAATTATTCTTCGAAATCAGCAACAACAGAATGATCGGGCAATTGTTTCAGTTTCACGTAAGCTTTCAGAAGAAAATCCTCGCTTTCGATTATCTATGAGATCAATTGAAGTAGCTGAGGCAAGCCGAGAAGATTATTTATTAAATATTGAATCCTTAGAGAAAAAGAAGACTCAAGGTCGGATTGGAAAAGAAGCCTATGCTAAATTAAAAATTGATTATGATAATAAGCTTAGAAAGGCAA
>JAEOTC010000002.1 GCA_016840035.1 Candidatus Hodarchaeota archaeon
AGGGAGATACAAATGTAGAACTAGCGATCCCAGAGAATGTAACACTTGAAATAAAAGTAGAAGAAAAAATAAAAGAAGGAAAACCAAAAAAAATGCAATTAGAAATTGAATTAGAGTGGTTTGTCGGTACTCCTAAAGAATCTATAAGACTAGGGTAGATTATTGTATTCTTTCAATAATAACTGATGGATTATTTCGAATACAATAGAATTTGATATTTTTTCAATTTTACCATTTTTTTCATCATTCTAAATGTTGTCAAACCCATTTTACAAGACTCTAAAAGTGTTTTTTGGACGGGAGGAACCACTAAGCTGATTTCAAGAAAGACTAAATAATGAGTTAATTTCACTTACCAATCGCACATTTGACGACAGAATTCAGGTTGTTGTGTCATATCAATTCCAATTTATTTGTTGGAATACTGATTATCTATCTAAATCTATATGATTGCTCAATCGTATATCTTCCAAATATATCAGTCACGGATATGGAGATTTTTTTTACGAAGGAAATGTCCAATAACCAGCTCTTACCTTTGTCCGTGGGACGCTCCTCTTGTTATAACTTTGGGATTAATGGTACCGTTCGTGCGTACTCTGCTGATTGATAGTGATAGTTAATTTTTTTGATTGCTTCTGTAGAAAGTCCAGTATCCTCTGCAATTTGTTTCACAGAAAAACTGGATTCTATTCGTATTAGTACACGATCAACCTCTAATGCGGAAAGATTAAAGAAATAATTGTAGTTGGGAGAGTGGGGAGCTATCTTGGAAGCTAAAAACTCCTGTAGACCAAGATGGTTAGCAAGTTGAATAACTTGAGTACGATAGAGATTGGCTAAAGGCAAAAAATCAGTAGCGTGATATGTTCCAAACTTTGTGAATAATCCTAAAAGCCATTCGGTTTTATTTGCAGACCCAAGAAATGAGCGATTTTCAGTTTCAGCAAGGAGAAATGCCAGAAGAACTCGTAACCGAATCTGACTCTTATAGTGGGCAATAGCTCTTTGAATGAATTTTTGTCTTTGCGTTGATGGTTTTTTCAAGGGAGCAGCGAAGGTTTTTTGCTCTATTTCTTTTCGAGCCATACCTCGTAATAAGAAATAGCTTAAATTATAATTCAGAGCTGGAATAGTCTCAGACATAGCTATTCCCTCTGTTAGCCCATATCTTCCAGAAAACACCTCACTGATCTCTTTGAGGATTTTTTCTTGGTTGACAAATACAATATTCTCTTCTGGAAGATCTAAATATCGATTTATTGTCTCTAGATTCATTTGTTCCCGAGGTTGTTTATTCACAAATCTTCCTTTTGTAACCACTAGCTTCACATTATTCCTTCCCACAGCTTCAATAGCAAGGTGGACATTTGTGATTGACTCTAAACAATATTTGTATAGAACTAGTAGTCCATCGATCTCTCTTTTTTCCAAAGTAGAACGAATGAACGCTACAATCTTTGATTTGATTACAGGTGCTTCAATTCTTAGCTTATCATCCAAGTTCATTTTAGCCTCTCCATGATTAATGTTACCTTATTACTAAGTTTCTTTTCTTGCTTATATGTCCAATTTTCTTCTAAGAGTTTTCAAATCATTTTAAAATGTCCCATTATTAATTTATTATTTTGAGGGTTTTTAGTTGATAAAAGTACAACAATTCCTTGGATTTCTGTAGATTCACCTATATCCACCCAAATTGATATCTTTAGCCAAATTAAACCAATTTATTGCACTTGAGTCGTTTAATGATTTTTCTCACAATATCTACTGAGCAGCTCTTCATTCTTTGTGGAGTATATTATTTGGAAATTTCTGCAATTCTTTGCTTTTGCAAGAATGTTGCAACAACTCCAATTCCCAGTAATTGCAATAAATATATAAATTCATTCTTTGAATAACAGAAATATGAATGATTTGGGGAATAATGAAGAAGAAAACGAAAAAGAACTTGAGGAAATCATGAATATAGAAGAGGAGATGATGAATTTCTTCGAGGATATCATGTATGATAGTGGTAACTCCCCTTTATTAGGACGGATTTATGGGTTATGTGTACTTAATACTTCTAAAAGAATTATTACTCAAAAAGACCTTATCAAGAAATTTAAGGTTAATCCTTCGACAATCAGTAGGATTGTGAAGGAATTAGAAAAATTGCATCTAATCAATAGAAAGCGTCAACCAGGATCTCTAGAATGGGAATATCACGTTGACCCCAAGACGTTTCTGGAATTGCTCACTCATCAACTAAACAGTTTCACTACAAATTTACCTGAAAGACATGATGTATTAGTCCAAATTCGTGAGCATTGGAAGAAAACCTTGAGTACAGAATCCAAACAATTAGAAAAGGCTAAACGTGATTTAATCATCTTAGAAACCCTGATAAAATGGATTACCGTTGTCCACGAGGAAATGGAGTCATTCAACCAACATTTGCGAGTGAAATATTCGGAATTGATGGAGGATCTAGCATTACTATATACTGAAAATCCAAATCAGCGATTCTTCTGAACACATAGAATAGATTTCAACGTAATTTTGCGTTGGAAAAATGGAAAAAAAGCAGTAATTGTGGTTAATATGGAAGTAAAATACTCTGGATATTGGGAAGTTTCTTCGTTTGATAGTAGGTTGTAGAATAGGAAAATGAATAAGGAATTAAG
>JAEOTC010000123.1 GCA_016840035.1 Candidatus Hodarchaeota archaeon
AACCTGTTTTCTTTCGGAAGACTCCGATGAGGTTATACTTGCTCCTGAAAGCAAGTGATAAGTGGCATCAGTAACACCATCGATATTTTGTTTGATCGCCCGAGCAATCTGTGACGCGTTGGTGGGAATTTCTGAAAAATCAATACGTAAATCCCAGTCTTCCGAAACTTCATAATAAAAGGTCAAGGATTCATCCATCGACTCAATCATCCCAAACGCCATGGATATCAAAGAGACTGATACAATTATTGCGAACACAGAAGAAAATGTCCTCCGTTTACTTCGGAAAAAATTTCGAATTGGTAATCTTAATCCAGTTACTTTTGGTGTAATTTTGAATTTCTTCAATATTCTTTCAATTATGGGCACTCTTCCAGTCGTAATATGTAAAGAAGGGTCAAATCGAAGACTTTCTGCCGGTAAAGGTTGAATAGACCCACGAACTGGAAAGTATCCACCGATTAATCCTGTTAAAACACCTATTATCACACCAGCAATCACAATCGGCCACTCTATGGTCACTTCAGGTGTAAATGGAATAGTGAGCATATCAACATAGAGAGGGCTAAAAGCACTTAGGAACCATAAACCTAGAAGTGTACCTATTATAGTACCGACAACAGCAATAACCATGGAAATACCCAAATATTGTAAAATTATTGTTCTGCGATCGTAACCTAGAGCTTGCGCTACACCAATATCCTTTCTTTCTGCAACTACCATTCTGCTAAAAAGAACATATAAACCCCCAATAGCCATCCCCAAAATGATAATAGGGAGAACAATACCAAATTCCCTCGCTTCTTCGATATCTATCCGTAAAAGCCAATAAGCTGGCTGATTATCAATATCAATAGGGGCACTTAGTTTAAGATCATAAGTAGACTCAAGGAAGAGTTTCAAGTCATCTGCAATTTTTTCACGTTTGTTTCGGGATAACCCATCATCTAGTAAGACTGAAATCTCATTGACTTTTCCTGAAACATCAAGCAGGTTTTGAGCTGCTTTTAATGGTAAAAATACGACTCCAAACCGACGGGGACTTGGCATAACATCAGCAAACGAGCCTTGATTAATTAAATATTCAGGAGATGCAATAGTCCCAACTATTTCAAATGGAACATTTTTATCTCCAATAGCAATAAATTCCTGGCGTTCCAATTTCCAGTATTCAGCAAGGTGTGCTTCTACAAGACAAGCATTCTGATAATGACTTAGAGGTGTGAAAGGAGTTCCTGAAATAATTCTGTATCCATTGACATCTGGTTGAGCACGATAATTCCCCTGAGAATCAAGTGTACTCATAGCTACGATCTGTCCGTTTTGTTTTTCTCCACGTATTTCGAAGATCGTATTATGTACAATTCTAAGCTCAAAGGCTTTTATTACTCCTGGTTCTTGCTGTTGAAATTCCTTAAGATATTCAGTTAGATTAGTATAATCAATCCATGCGTCTTCTCCTGACCCTCCTGGATTAGCAGTTTGCATTGTAAAACTTGCCATATTATGTTCTTCAAATGCTTGGTCATAGGTCCGCGTCATATGAACAAAAGCGGTGATCATACCATTGAAAGATGTAACACCGATTGCAATAACCATTGCAATGGTTAATAACCGTAATTTGTTGGCGTTAATCGCACGGTAAATATTCTTAACTGTTTTAGCCATATATATTCACTCTTCACCATGATAATTGCTCTGCAGAAATCGGCGTTTGTTCTTCAATGGAATCCACCTCACCCGAACGTAATCTAATCACGATATCCCCAATTTGGGCGATTTTTTGATTATGTGTGACTAGCAGGGTTAAGACATCTTTTCGTTCTTTCACCATGTTTTGAATGATTTCCAACACTTGCTTTCCTTCCTTAACAGATAGCTCGCCTGTAGGTTCATCACAAAGAAGGAGTTCGGGATTTTTAGCCATTGCTCGAGCTGCAGCCACACGTTGCTGTTCTCCACCCGATAATTGAGAGGGAAAATGATAACGCTTGTCATAAAGTCCTACTCTACGTAAATATTCAGTTGCTTGATCAGTAACCTTTTTTCTAGACATCCTAGAGGATAGTTCGATTGCATATTCCACGTTTTCAAGCGCATTATAAACAGGGAGTAAATTAAAAAATTGGAAGATGAATCCACATTTTTCTCGTCTATATTTCGTTAATTGATGTTTCTTTAATTTCGTGATTTCTAAATCACCTGCTGTGATTCTTCCATCGCATTTATCGATCGCCCCAAGAACGTTTAGTAAAGTAGTTTTACCTGAACCTGAAGGCCCTAAAACTACCACAAGCTTTCCAGTCTCTAGAGAAAGTGAAACATTTTTCAACGCATGTATTTTATGGTCACCCATTCTATATACACGATTGACATTCTCGAGTGTAACCATTCCCGTTCCTTCTAGTGATAGTTTAAGTCCATTTACAAGCACAGTGGATTCATCTCTTTCTCATTGAGTTAAAGAGTTATTATAACCCCTTGACTGATGGATCAATCTCTTTAGCAACTTTGGTTCCCTCTTTCAGGAAAAAGAATCGCTTCAGATGCAAAGTAAACTTTCTCTTAGTAGATTCGTTTGAGTCAGTTACTACTCGAATTCCAAGAATTAATTTACCAGCAGTTTGACCATTCGTTAAACTCGACATTAAAATATGATATACTGGGAAAGCGACAATAAACCACAAAATTACTAAGGACATTGCTTCACCTTCTAAACTTAACAGTTTAGACCAGAAAATATCGTACTCTAATCTCCAGCCAAAATCCATTAAAAATGCAAGAATTACCCCAATCACAACATCGATACCTAATGCGATTAAACGGAGAACAATTGATGCATCTTCGTATTCAATTCTTTTCATTGACATTATTTACACCTATTTCGTTTTCTAGTTTTTTTCATACCATAAATACTAATTATTGTAAGGAGAACTAAAGGTAGTTCAAAAGATGGGATTGCACCTCCTCCCACTTCAACAGCTTTCAATCGTGTACTTTCCTCTGGGTCAACAAGTGCAAAGTACTGATAATACCCAGTTACGGTTGAACTCCACGCATGAAGGACCTGATTATAGATAGTATCAATTGCAGACCACTCCTGCTGCTGTTCATCCCAGATAGCCCATTGCATGACTGGGAAGCTCTGATTTACGTCAACCAATGGTTCTTCTAAATGATATACAAGTGAAAAGAAAATGATATCCTCTGGGACTTCACATAGAAGATGTATGCCAAATTGCATTTGTGAGGTTAATAGAGGGGATTCAGAGGAGGAGTGGAAGGAGATATTGTAAGATTGATCTGTTTTCGACACGATTGAGAAAGAAAACCATAATTTACCCAACTCATCTCTGAAATCGTTTGAATGAGTTTCTTCGGCCTCAAGATCCCAGTTCCAATTGAATGAACTGGAATAAATAGAGAATTCTAAAACTGTTATTCTACTATTTCCAGCTTCATCTTCAAGGTTAATTTCCAGGGTATAAGTTCCATTATCAAGATTGTCAAACAATAGTGTGGTGTTTGTGTCTGAATCCAAAATAAAGATTGGGTATAAATTATCATTAAGTGTGTATAACACACGTGCAGTTTCTGAAGATGAAAATGTGATTGCTACATCGCCTTTTAAAACAGAATTATTTATAAAATTATACACTGTCAGATCTGGAGCAGTATTATCGATAGTAAACTCATAGTATCCTGAGATCCACTCTCCTTGTGTAATATTACTCTGGATAAAGATTTGCAAAGTTCTAGTAGTCTCTACTTCTGGTGATGGAACGGAAACTAATGCATTATCACTGACCATTTGGAAGCTCTCATTTACGAAGCTGGAGTCCCAGTTATATGTAAAATTACCATCTCCTGATATTATTGTAAAGTTGATTTGTTTAAATCCTTGAATTCGGCTATTATTTGAAGGATCATTGAGGATAATCCCCGGTAATGTATTATCAGTAGTATATACTAAGAGATGAGAAAGCGTATATCCAATATTATCGGTTGCGGTAATAAACAGACTATGTTCACCATCGTTGCCAGGAAGAGAAGTCTGAAAGCTCGCACTCTCCTCAATTATAACCGTTCCCTCATCCCAATTATATTCTACTTGATAAACACCAAAGGGAGAACTTGCAGACACTGATATCAGGGAACCTGATGTATGGGTTGATTGATTTACTGGAGAAAAACTATCAAGAATTGGCCCTGCATATCCCCCAGGAAGGGTGGCAATTTCTGCTTGAGTGAGATTATACCAGATATCACCCACAAATTCTAAATATGTACACAATACCATTCCGGTGTCTTTTTCATAAAAGGCAAAATTAGGAAATCCAGGAAAGTCAATAGTAATATTCCAGGCCTCAAATGTTCCAACACCGCTCATGGTAATGTTGTCTAACCCAACAATAGTCGCATCGCGGTACCCATAACCTTGGATATAAACAGAGTAGATATAATCCTGAACAAATCCTGTAGGATCAATCCAAAAATCAAAAGGTTGGTTTGGTTGTTCTTCCCAATTCCAGTAATCCGAAGTGGGATAGGTATGATTGATGCTATCACGGTCAATAATTGAATCAAAGGGAGAGGTAATACTACTAGTGTTTGCATAGTCTGATCTTGTGAACCAATGGGTATTATTCAAGGATAAAAGGGAAGTACTAAAGGTATTTACTTGTCCTTGACCAGTTATGTATTGTGAAATGGTTAAATTCGTTTTTGGTAAAATTGTATCATCAATGGACACTCGTCCCTGAATACTGGTGATACGTGGTGAAATATCTCTTTCATTGGGGGTATTCAAAGATTGAAAAGCTGATTGATCTGTGTCTGTCTGAATAGAATGAATTAGAGAAGGGTAAATAACAAGTAGAAGCACAGTAATCAAAGTAACAACGGAAATTTCTCTTTGAAATGACATTTTATCACCAATAACCCTAAATTAGAGAAAGAATGGTTAAGAGCAAAATATACTAATTCTATTAAAAATCCCTGTGCACAGTGTACACTCAATTATTTATGCTCTTGGCAGGTAGAAATCCCATTGAAAACTTCAACGATAACGATACGACTTCCACTAGAAGTCTTACATGAAATAGATCGATTGTCCAAATTAACAAAACTACGCCCATCAGTTCTCTGCTCTTATGTTCTCCAAGAAAAAATGCATGATTGGGTTAAAGAGTATGGAAGAAAAATTACAGAGGAATTCGGTGATTAGATGTCTGAACTAACAATACTCCTTGATCTATTACTTCAATTTACTACCTTATTCGCATTACTTGTATTTGTGGGAATATTCTTTCTTGGGGGGACGAAATTTTTTAGAATTTGGAAAAATCTTAGAGAAGAAGCACTATTTCATCTATCAATGTTATGTTTTGGTCTTTTATTATATTTGATATTTATAGCTGTCCTAATATTCTTCTTCGAAGATAAACCTACTGTGGAATATTTGATCAAACATGTTCTTGGATTAATCTTTACACCTCTATATTTAGAGGTTAGTTTGTATTATTTAACAACATATATCAATCGTCGAAATCTGTGGGAGAAGTACATTCCATTTGTATTTGGAATTATGGTTGGAATTTCGCTTCTTTTGTTTACATTACCTAGTTCGGATCCATATTTCGGAATTCTTTCAGCAATCGCCTATGGTGTACCCGTTATATTAACATCTATCCTTCTAGCACGAATTTGTTTTCGAAGCTATGCTGTTTTTAAGGAGACAGACCTAAGTGACAAAGATAAGACTTTTGTCTTCGCATTCACAATGCTGGGAATTACCATGTTTTTTGGTTCCCTATGTGATGCATTATATTTTATTGCTATTGTAGTCACTGAAATCGACCTTTGGCCCCTCCTCCTTCCCCTAACTGGAACTCTAGGTCCGATTATGGCAGTATTCGCACTTATCTATATTAGAAGAATTTTCTCCATGATTGACGATGCTGATATCCTCTATGTTATGAATATTCTAAGTTAGAGTTCGTTATCTCTGAATTGACAGTAATTAATCTATATTTTATTCATCCTTTCTCTGATAGGGGGATGAGACATGAAAAAATATTTCTCCCACCAGGGAGGATCAATATCTGACAGGTTTTGATCAGCCATCTTAATAAAAAGGCTAGTTGTGACAGCAGGTTTTTTCATAAATCCTGAAGCAAACGAATCAGCAGCTACTTCACGTTTCCGAGAATAAGCAAGTGATGGGACATTAAGTAGTACCGAGCTGATGATAAAGAAGCTAAATCCAAGTACAGGTAAACTTCCAATAGATGAAATTGTAGTTGGATAGCCTAAAAACTCCGCAAGAGGTGAAAAAAGAATATTAGTTAAAAAGAACATACAGATAGTAGAAAACATACTGATACTTGTGAATCTCCACAAATCACGATGTTTAAA
>JAEOTC010000124.1 GCA_016840035.1 Candidatus Hodarchaeota archaeon
AATAGAGATTTTTGGAATTCACGTGCAATATTCCTAGTAGCGATTGTACGGGTAATGAAATTGAACCAAATGAGGGCTCTCATTGCAACGTTGGGAAGGAATACAAGAATTCCAATTTCGAGCAATATTGTACCGAGAAAGATCAATATAACCGCAAGAAAATGGATCGACAAAATTTCAAAATCAAGAAATCGCGAAGGACCTACATAATACTGGAGAATAAATCCTATAAGGGCTAAAAGGGATCCAGTTCCAACATTATATTTCCAAGAGAAAGTTAAACCCCTAAAGGATGAACCAGTTCTCATCTTAGAGTGTATATTTTGAACCACAGGCATAGATATTGCTAAAAAGATAGGGTAAAGCCCTGCAACTAGCGCAACCAGAACACCTGACAGATATGTAACGATTATCGAAGTAGTGTGAATAGATATCTGTTGAAATTCAATCCCTGCATAAAAATCATCCATAATCCCAACAAGAAACGTGGAAAATCCGATCCCAATAATTACTCCAATTGTAGAACCTATAACGGAGTAAATTATCAACTCATAGGCAACAGATTCAATAAGCTGGAAGGATTTAGTTCCTACAGCTCTTAAAATTCCAAACTCTTTCGATCGATCCCGAATAGAAATCGCTAGGACGTTTGTAATAAATAAGAATTCTACCACAAAGGATGCCATGATAACCAGATTCATGGCTGTCTGGTATGCACGGATTCCTGAAGCTTCTATCTCTGAAATATCCTTTTCTGCAAATACATAGTAATCTATACCAATAGAATCTTTGATATTTTCGCTAATCTTTTTTATATCTACAAGACTATCAATTTTTACATCAATTTCACTAGATAAATATCGTGTAAGCTCATTTTCGTGTATTACACTGTACAAGAACTCTAAATCAAGAAGAATGAACACAAAACCAATTTTGTTTGCAAAAAAAGGCTCATCACTCATGACGCCAGTCAGGGTAACTTCTTGGGATTTATATTCAGGGCCTAAATCATTCAGATTAACACTTTCTCCTACTTCTATACCACCTTGGTCATACAGTGATTTAGAAATTATCATTTGATTGTCTTTAAGACTTCGTTCTCCTTGTGTTATGTTGATCTGTTGAAAATCTGGATGTTTTTTGGCGTCAACTCCACAGATTAGGACATTACTTCTAGTTACTATCTGTCCAAATAAATTATTTACGCTTGTATAAAACAAGGGACTTGCTTTAAGTACACCTGGCACTTTGTTGATAGTTATGGCGGTTTCTGCCATAGTTGAGAGATTTTGCCATCTTATTGGATGAACTGTTATATCAGTAAAATTCTGATTTCGATGATCAAAAACAAAATCATCGTAGAGGGTATCCACGGAAACAATTATTCCTGTTTCCAAAGCAACGGTTAGGATCATTCCTAAGACTAACAAGAAAGTCCGATACTTTGATCTAGCCACATTTCTTCTGGCTAATCCCCAGGAAAGTCTGAATCCAGCTCCTCTTTGCCGAAAACCCCTTCTCCATGAATAATTAGATATTCTACGTGTTTTAAAATGGACAGCACTACGAACACGAGTTTTTACTTTCTTCAATTCAGATTGTAATCTGCGAGATTTAATAGATTTAGAAAACAATCTTCCTTGTTGAAAACTTTTCTTTAGACAACTATCTTGGGAATTATTATCCTCCGAAAAGTCTTTCATGTCGTTAATACCCTCATCTCTACTCTCTAATCTAAATATTTATATTGATTTTAAAAATTGATGAAAACTGCAGTCAAAAAGTACAATTTTGAAGTATTAGAATATTTCTCTGCCCGAACTTGTGTATTTTTAATTCTCAAGAGTGGATTCATATTTTTAGAATTCCTGTACCACAGTTATCGTTCCTCATAGAAAATAAAGGGATTTTTTGTTTAAACCTACCCTTAAAAATCCTTAAATGAGATTGAACCTGTGTTGAGATAGGTGAAAGTAATTGGCTAGTCAATCGAATTCTGGTCCAGTTAGAATCGAAAAAATACAAGTTTCTAAAGTGCGTAGTATTAACATTAAGTTATGGGGTCCTGCCAATCATCCTCAATGGGGAATGACACGATCCTCAATCGAAATCCAAGAGGCTAGAAAAAATGAAGAGGGCCAGATTTCATATGGAAAGGCACTAAGAATTCCTTGTGATGGAACAGCTGCAATATTAGCAGATTACATATCGTCTTACATGGTAGAAGGACGAAATCTTAACAGCGCATTTAGAAAGGATCAAGAAACATTACCAGAAACAAGAACAGACCTTGATAGTGAAGAGATTGAAGTAATTCTGCTTGAGAATTTCAATAATCAAAAACTCTCGAAAACGAGAATCCTTCAAATATTAAACGCAAAAGGGGTCAGTATCGACAATATCAAACTTCTAGATGTCCTAGAATCACTTGTAGAGAGTCAAAAAATAAATAAAGAATCGGCGATACACTCTGCATCTGGTAATACCTACACACTATGGCATTTTGCATAATTTTTTTCACGTAAGTACTTCTTTAACTTCTTCCAACGAGGTAGAGGAATTAGAAACTTCCAGTACTGGTTCTATCGGTATTAAGGAATATTTTTCTCGTAATCTCTCATGACCTCCTCCAGTTATATTGAGTAAAATTGAAGAATCGGAATCAACATTTTCAGTGTTTACTGCTTGAATCAGTGATGCCACGGCAACTGCTGCTGGTGCGATAATATCGATCTCTTCAGAATCTGCCATTAACTTTGCTGCTGACTTTGCATCTCTTTCTGAGACACCATACATCTTTCCATTTGTTTCAGTTAAAGCTTCATAGACTCCTCCAGCAATTGAAAATGGAGGTGTTCTATTTGCAAGGACTTCAGCATACAAACTTGCCATTTCATCCGAAGGCAAACTTAGATCTTCCTCAATTAGGTGTTTACGTCCTTTATTCCAGGCTGTCATCATGGGTGCAAAGCGTTGATTCTGAGATAGATGAAGAGTTGGTAAATAATCACCAAACCGACCATCTAAGACTAGTCGTTTTGCTGCTTCCCATGCTGCAATTCCTCCTGTACCACTGCCAACAGCTTGAAAATAATGCTTTGGAATCCTACCTATAGTACTCACTCCCTCTAAAAAGCATGTTCCCATCCCATCTCTCCTCGCTACATTTTTAGCCCCTCCTTCTGTTTCTACTCCAAGTTCATCAGATATACTTGCACCAAACTTAATAGCATCAGTATAATCGTGACCTTGTTTTAGAGTGATTAGTTTCACAGATTTACTTGATATTTCATCTGTAGTCCAAAGACGAGAACGAGCAGATTGAGGTGCTACAATCACTAAGTTGAATTCATGACTAATTGATCCCTCTGCAAATGCTCTACCTGTATTTCCAGCAGTTGCAATTAATATTCGCTGTATTCCCTTCTCTTTTGCTCGTACAATCGTGGGTGGGGCTTCCAATCCCTTGAAAGTACCAGTTAAGATCTTCGCATACCTCTCAGGCCAAAAACCATTAAAAGCGATATATAACTGTTTTAAGCCTAATTCTTTACTTAATCCTTTACTTTGATAAACAACTGATTTTCCGTCATCTTTATTCGTTGGAGGGTTTATTATTGGTAACCAGTCCTTAAACCGCCATATTGAATCTTCATTTGTCGGTTTAAATTTCTTAATAGAATATTTTGTCCTTAAGAATCCTGGTTTTGCACAAGAGCAAGAAAAATTATAATTATCTTCAATGATTTGTCCACATGAGACACAGACTAACTTATAGGAATTGATCTAGATCACCTGTGATTCTATCTCCTCCTATTCCCATTCTTAAACCTGATATGAAAACTATTAATCTTTTATGACAAGATGACTCGACCATCAGAGAGGATTATCTTCGATATTACCCAAATGAGCAAATACATT
This sequence comes from Candidatus Hodarchaeota archaeon, assembly GCA_016840035.1. Lineage (GTDB taxonomy): Archaea > Asgardarchaeota > Heimdallarchaeia > Hodarchaeales > Hodarchaeaceae > Hodarchaeum. Next base: position 3,922 of record JAEOTC010000124.1, read on the forward strand.
TCACTAAAGATTGAATTGTTCGATGGAGCTCATCATCTTCGTGCTTAAATCGGATAATTCCTGCAAGGATGACGTTAATTGGCCGACAGCACTGGATTGTTCTTCTGTACTCGCTGCAACTTCTTCACTAGATGCACTATACTCTTCGGCCTGAACAGCAAGTTCCTGAAGATGATCACGAAGGTTTGCGGTGGAGATCTTAATTTGAGAAGTAATTTCGAGAGTAATCTGTGAGATATCAACTGCATTTAACCGTGTTTCTTCAGATAACCGTCGAACATTGTCAGCAACGACATCGAATCCCTTTCCAAATTCACCTGCTCGGGCGGCTTCAATGGCTGCATTTATCGCAAGTAAGTTTGTTTGATTTGCAATTTCCTCGATAACTTCCAGCGTTTTATTTATATTCTGAAGAGCTGAGTCCACTACTCGTGCCATTTCATCCAAATTCTGTAAACCATTTGATACTAATTCAGTTTGTTTAGAAGCACCTATAGATATTGCCTGAATAGTTGCTGCTATTTCCTCTGTCAATGCACTCACTTCTTCAGCCGTAGCTGCAATTTCTTGGGTGGAAGCGGCAAGATTTGTTGCTGCTCCCTGATTGGTGGATATAACATCTCGTAAGTTTTTTATTGCGAGATAAAATGAATGCTGCAGTCTTCCAATTTCATCCCCTCGTGGAGTTTCTAAGGCGGAATATTTTTCAAGTGAAAGTTCTTTGTCTGCGATCCCATCAGCAGATTTCGTAAGATTCATAATTGGACCCGTGAGAGTCCGACTGTAGAAAAGTACTATTATAACTCCTCCCAATAAACCTACAATATATGTGAAGCCCGAAGTCCACATCATTTTAACAAATTCAGACTCTACGTATTCTCCTATGGCAACATTTTCACTAAATTCAATTTTTATGTTATCTATAACATTATTAATAGAAAAACTATATACGACCATTAACAGTGTCAAAGGTAGTACAGTAACTATGAACATTACCGCTAGAAGTCTAAACTTTAGACCACGTCCTTGCCATAGGTTCGAAATAATTGTAGACATGCTTTTTCGCCATTTTAACTATAGGATCTAGAATGGAAATAGATATGATTTTATTCAAAGGAACTCCTCTGAGTCCTCAATAAATGTATGTCAGAATATTTTAATAACATGTGTATTTACTTTTTCGAAGAGAAATTCGAGGTATTTTAGTGTACGATTCAACTGAAGGTTACCGTCCAGTTCTGAATGAAGTTTTTGAACAGAATTCGCAAGTGTTAATGATTTCATTAACAACTCCTGAAGGCCTACCTATTGTTCTTCTATCTAGAGAAGAATCTGGAATAGAAGAGATTTCTGATGCAAGTATCACAAATCGCTATGCGGCGCTTGTTGGTGCAAGTACATCATTGGGTGATCGCACTTTATCCACATTAAGCCAAGAAACCGCTCGGTTAATACATGTGCATGGTGAATCGCGAGATATAGCGATTTCAATTTCAGAAAAAGTGATAACCCTTGTTATTACTGAACCTGGCGGAAGTGCTAATCTACTGGCCGAAAAACTCGCAAATAGTTTGAAAGTACATATGTAGGCTTGGTGGATACTTTGAACATGACCTTAGAATGGCTTGATTTGTTGGAACACGCCTTAGAGCATACTATGGTTGAAGTTTCTGGGTCTCCTATTGATTCGGCTTTCCTGTTTTCAATTGAAGATGAACGATCAAAATTCTTTGTAAATAAATCACGAGTGGATAAACATTATCTTTCAATCTTTAATAAGACGTGGGCTATTCTTACGCAAATTCTTTCCAACGAACTCCAATTAACTCACTGGAAGACTTTAACTATTTCAGGACGTTCATTTGCACTATCAATAAAACTTCTAACAACCTTTCCCAAAGTTTATTTGACTTTAGTCCATGATATCAACTTTGATACCAACGAATTTATGAAATCATTCATGAAATACATTATAGAAAAGGGATACAAAACTAAATTTGAAACGGCAGGATTAGTCGCCTCAGAAGGATATCCAATCTGGGTGATTTCGGAAACTCAACAAATTGATGAATATTTATTTGCCATATCGATCACCTCTTTACTTACTTTAGTTGAACGCATAGATATGGAAGTGGCAGCAGGAGGAGTATCTACTTGTATTGTTCATGGAAATGAGGATCTACAACTAAATGTCACGTTCAATCCAAGTCGTGATCTAGCTTTTGCTACAACTCAGAGATTATCTGCTAATAGTTCAGACATTGATGATGAGTTGCAAATGATATATGGGAATATCTCAGATCCTATATTGTATAGTGCTCATGTTCCAGAAATCAAGAATCCAGAACGGGAAAAAATTTTGTTAGAACTACGAGAGGAACA
>JAEOTC010000006.1 GCA_016840035.1 Candidatus Hodarchaeota archaeon
CTTCTCTTTGACAAAAACCAAATAGAAAATTATCATGTTTGAAAATTACACAGTCTTGTTGGACAACCCAGATGGTTGCGCCAATAATATCGGTATAAAAATCTTTCATCTTTTTCAGATTATTAGTCTTATGAAATACTATTCCTGCCATTTTTTAATCCACACTTGTTGGTATTCTAATCACTATTCTGTCAGATCTTTTATCATTGCGTTGATCATGGTTCTAATTGGTCTAGTGCCTCAAAAGCTGCTGAAATATTTTCTGGAGGAACGTCAGCTAATATATTATGAGCTGTGGCGAAAATATACCCCGTATGATCACTAGCTAAAGTAGTTAATACTCGTTGTACTTCTTTTTCTACCTCTGATGGTGTACCTCTAGGAAGTACTTCCTGAGTATCCACTCCCCCGTGAAAGGCTATCTTCGATCCAAATTTTTGTTTTAGGGAGGCATGATCCATTCCTTTAGAAGGTTGAACGGGATTGAGGACATCGAACCCGATTTCTATTAGATCAGGAATGATTTCAGCAATAGAACCACACGAATGTAATTGGATTTTAATCCGAGAGAAATTCTTTTTGATTGTTTGAATTAATTTCTTGACTCTAGGCTTAACTAAGTCTCTCCACATTTGAGGATGCAAAAGGGGGCGTTCCTGAGTTCCATAATCATCGCCATACAGGGCTATTGTTGTCCACTCTCCTACTTCATTAAGCCAGCTCTCCCACATTTCCAACTGATGCGTTAAATTCCTATCTAATAACTCGATTACTATTTCTCTATTCTCATACAAATCAGAGAGAAATTTATGGTTACCTCGTAACCAAATTGTTTGTTCCAAAATACCTCCCGATACTGGATCTGCAACAACTGCATAACCCTTCTCCCAGCACGTCTTGGTTATTTTGCTACAATTGACAAACCACTCTTTAGCTGGAGAGGGGAATTCATACTCTCTAACTCCTATCAGAGATGCTTCTGCTAACGGATAAGAAACCATTTCATAATATAAAGGATCATACTCAGATGTTCCAATCTTTTGATACTCCATCCCAAACACATTAATGAATGATTTTATTGTTCCATCATGACTGAAAGTTTCTCTGATTGGAGGATTCATTCCAATGTGGCGAGTGTCAATCATTAATTTCGTCAATACTTCTTCATCGATAATTGCTAACTGCTGTTCTAAGTCAGAAATTCTAATTTCTTTGATAGGGATTTTCCAGAAATCTAGAAGCTTCTCATACGCAATTTTTGCAATTCCACTTACAGGACCGCCAAAATCTCTGGGGATTCGGTCTACATCTTTATGTAGAATAGCATGTTCTATACGCTCGCGGGGGAGCAGTTTATTCACCAATTAATGTGTAGAAAATGATTTATATATAAGAACAACAATGATTCCTGTGAAACAGGATAAGAAAAGAAAAAAAGAGGAGAAGGGTAGTTTAATGTCTTCGCTGCTTTCGTGCTACGACTACAATTAAGAAACACGGAATTACAACTGAAATTAACCCTGAATATGGTGTTGATGCTGGTTCAGTTTCCGACGTGGTTGGTACACTTGTTGTACCTGAAGATGCAGATGTTGTTTCAGTCGAGGATCCTATAGTTGACCCTTGGATACTCAAGGTATAGTTGCCTGAAGCATGCTTAGTATTAGTAACCACGATACAGTAGAATCCACTTGCAGGACCCGAACTTGTAATTGATTCATCTGCTCCCAAGACATCGTTCATGCTGTAACCGAGAGGTTTCTTACCGGTTCCGAGAGCACTGAATCCGTGGCACAGGAAAAGATCGAAATTATTAACACCTGGAACATCCAAGGTAATATTGTACGTAAGACCTGTCTCTAGATATATCTGATATGCATCAAACACTTCGCTTACACTGAATGAGCTACTTGTGGTGTCGTTCACATTGAGTTTTGTTATACCTGTACTCTCTCCGTTTTCCATCTCTACATAACAACCATCACCCACGCCAGAAACCATCAGATAGTAAGGTGTCACGCTGGTCAAGCTTGTGCCGTCAATAGTGTGAAAACCAACACTTTTTTTCCAAACATGATTCTGAGTAACCGCTTGAGTGTATGCATCGTCTTGATACAGATCAAAACTACCATCACTATCCGAGGTATATACTCCTACAACAGTATAGTTTCCAGGTTGGACAGGAACCGTGTAGTAATTCGATCCTGCGTATGCAGGGGAATATTCTGGGTTGTTATCCTCAAGTGTTCCCACAGAAAGGGTGTAATCGCCTGCAACATGTTCGGCATTAGTAACTACGATACAGTAGAATCCACTTGCAGGAACTGAACGAAGAATTGATTCATCTGCTCCCAAGACATCGTTTTCGCTGTAACCGAGAGGTCTCATGCCGTAACCGAGAGCACTGAACCCGTGGCACAGGAAGAGATCGAAATTATTAACACCTGGAACATCCAAGGTAATTTGGTATGTAAGACCTGTCTCTAGATATATCTGATATGCATCAAACACTTCGTTTATACTGAATGAGCCATTTATACTGTCGTTCACATTGAGTTTTATTATGCCTGTGCTCTCTCCGTTTTCCATCTCGACATAACAACCTTGGCCCACGCCAGAAACCTTCAAATAGTAAGGTGTCACGCTGGTCAAGCTTGTGCCGTCAATAGTGTGAAAACCGACACTGTTCTTCCAAACAAAATTTTCAGTAACCACTTGAGTGTATGCATCGTCTTGATACAGATTAAAACTACCATCACTATCCGATGTATATACGCCTACAACAGTGTAGTTTCCAGGCTGGGTATTTGCGATATACAAAGCTTCCCCACTTGTAGCAGCACTATAGAATGGAGAGTCATCTGTTAGAACATATTGTTGTACATAAGCTGTTGACATGATTAAACTGGATATGGTAGAACACAAAATAAAAATCCCAAATAATCCAAAAAAGAATTTCTTTTGCATTTTCTCACTCTCTTAAGAAAACGGATATAAAATAATCTTATAGATAAAAAGATTTCCGTTGAATAAATTTAAAACTCTTTTGATCGATGTAGTTGATGCTTTGCAAACGACCCCGTACTTGCCGTAGGCCGGTATTAATTCATTAATCTGATTTCCATCTCTGAGAACTCTTTTTTCATTCTTTTTGAAATCCTCTGTTCTCTGTCTAATGATTTCATTAATGATACGATTTCAATTCTTAGTACGAGTCATAGGAATAGAAATTAATCCCTAAGGTATTCACATGAGCATAAAATAAGGATATGAAATATCTCTTAGGAGGGATGACATTGTAGCATAACTTATTGGCTGCAGTGAATTAATAAACGGACTTTATTCTAGTTAAATTTTGATCGCGGTGGTCAGAACAGTCTTAAGGATCATTATGAAATAACTTTGGAGTAAGAATTGATGAGGTCAAATTCTAGTGCATGAGAATATCATTCGCTTTTTACATATTGGTGATACTCATTTTGGTGTTCATTATGCTTTAAACCCGAAAAATCCCTATCGTCGTGCTTATGGAGAGTTATTTTTTCAAAAAATAGAGGAAGTTATTAACCAAGCAATTTCAGAGCATCATGTTGATTTCATTATCCATTCAGGGGATTTTTTCAATCGCAGCAAACCTCCACCAGAAGTCGTCGATCGTGGAGTGAAACCTTTTCAATTAGCAGCGAAAAGAGGAATCCCCATCTTCATAATACCAGGGAATCATGAGCGAAGTAAACTTCCTCTCGGTCTTCTCCCTTTTTCTAATGACAATATTAATTTGTTTTCAAAACCTTGTTCCTATACTTTTAAGAAAAATGGATTTTCTATTAAATTAACGGGATTCCCATACATTAGACACAATATCAAGAAAAATTTCTCAAGCATTCTAAAGAAAGCTTGGATTAATTCCTTAGGTAGAAATCCGATTAAACCAGATTATTCTATCTTGGTGACTCATCAGCTTATCGAAGGATCTCGTATTGAACACTATACTTTTCGTAGCGGTCAAGATGTGGTTTCATTTCGTCAAATTCCTAAATTACTCAATTATGTGGCTTGTGGACATGTTCACCGCTTTCAATTTCTCTATAATCCCAGTTTTTCTTCTGTAAAGTCGACCAATAAATCTTACTTCATTGAACAAGATAATATCAATCAAATATGGCAATTCAATGGTAAAAATGGTTTAAAATCTTCTCAATTTCCCAACCCTATAATTGCTTATACTGGATCACTTGAACGAGTATCTCTTGCGGAAAAAAATGAACCAAAGGGGTATATCATTGGTGAATTACAGTTATCAGAAACAGGTCATAAAATAAATGATGTAAAGTACCAATTTCATGAATTAGATGCTCTCAAAATGGTATATTTGGTCTGGGACCTTTCAAAAGCAACCATTGATGATTATGTTACCCAGACACTTGAGAAACTATATTCAGTCTCTACACTAAGGAGAGATGAGAAAAGGGGAGGATTATCTGGAATTTTCAGAGTGAAAATTCAAGGAAAAAGATATGATTCGTCTAAGAATCTGGAACATCTTAAACAAGAAGCAAAACGTCTCAATATCTACCTTACCTTCTCATATAGCTTTACTCCAGCATAATAGAGAATAAATTGGAGATTTTAGTTTCCGATATACAGGGATCTAAATAGAATTTCAAAACATGTTTTTATTGTGTCACGTCTCAAACAGTTCCTTCGAAGATCAAAAAAAGGGCAGGATGAAGAGGAAGAAGCTCCTGAGAAGCCGATAAAACCTGCTAGAGGCATAAGACGAGTACTAGCGATTTTTAGCCTTTATTTTCCTCTCGGAATGTATCAAAGAGCATTGGAGTGGAGATTAATTTCAACTACACCTTCTACAACCAATAAGGCAGCTGAAAATAATGATACAAGTGATGTAGAAGAAGTCGTTGAGGACAATAAAACTATCTACATTCGAGAAAAACCATTCCGTTCTCGCTTTGGGTATTTTAGCTCACGTACATTACTACAGAGTTTCGGATTGTCTATTATCTTTACTGCCCCCATCTCTCTTCCATGGATTTTCAATGTGGTTATTCCTTTCTCAATTGATCTATTACCATTCGGTCTTGCGGATATAATTCGTGGCCTTATCAACGCTATTTTAGCATTCTTATCGCCACTTGAAATCGTTGTAGAAATAATCATGGGGATTTCTAATTTTGTTGGAACCTACAATCCAATCATTTTTTATGGCGCTACACTTTGGATCTTAAGTATGTTAGGCTTTACTAATATTGAAGAAGCCTCTGATATCTTTGTAAACTCAGGAAATAATGGAACAGCATCCATGGTGGAACTGATGGCTAATCACTTCCAATCAAAGTTCGCTCTGATTCAAGATTTTATTGCACCATTCCTGATTTTAGTCGCGGGGTCTATCTCTTTCTTTTTAATCGTTCGTCGTGCACGAGCTATTCTTTTTGAAATTCAGACAGAGAAAGAACAGTCTAAAACCATTGAAAAAATTAAAAGGAAGCTAATTAGTTATTATCTTGATGATGGCTATTCACAGGTGGAGTACACACAGAATCGAATTGCTTCATCACCAAAATTGAAATGGTTGGCTCGACTTACGAAATATGGTCCAATCTTTTCAGTTGTAGTACCAATATTTTTAGCAATAATTGTTATTATCCTTTAACCTCTAGTATGCCTTTTACCTTTTTGTGCTTGAGCTCTTGCTTCTCCAATGAGATCAAAAGTAATACAGTTACTTTTATTTGGTAATGAATGGATAAGAATCTCTACGGTCAGTTTTGGTGTGCACAGATGAATAGGTTTTAAAAGCACCGTGTGTGAGTCCTGTTAAACCAATCTCAATCCAGGACTCCTCGATGCAGATTAATAAATCGCTTCTAATATTTTTCCTCCTAAGTCTTCTTATCAGCATTGTTGGTGTTAATGTTCAGGTACGCGCCTCAGAAAAACCAGAGTACTTCTTTTATGTGCACATGATTGCTCCAACATCCAGTACCGTGCGGATGCAATATGCTCAACTCATGGAAGGAGAACTAGCAAAAATTGGGATTGGTACAAAACTAGAATTGGTAAGTTGGGGAGCTTTAGGTCCTCGTTGTTATAAGCAAGAAGTAGGAATGTATAGCGAGGGAGGATATGATGTATGTATTTTTGGTATGCACCTGGGAACTCCAGAACGACATCCTGGAGCATCTTTGCAGGGCATTTTTGGAGCAAATGCGATCCCCCCAGAAGGGTTTAATACAATGTATTGGTCCCCTGAATTAGGGAAGAACTATAACAATTACCGTGCTCAAGAATCAGATGACCTAATTCAGAAAATTGCCACCAATCTAAACCTATCAGAAACTAGAAAGGATCTGATCGAGTGGCAAAAGCTCTGGTATGACGTCATGCCGAATGTGTTAATCTATAACCAGTATGAGGTACACGCTATTTCCACAGGTCTTTATGGATACGATCCGGTTGCTTATCCTTTAAATTCAATTGAGGACGTCTGGTTAACAAGTGATTTTACAGGAACAGCTGGTCACGTAGTTTTGGCTGCAAGTACTGGTGGAGAAACCTTTAATCCATTACTTACCACTGATGTATACGACCAGTATGGCAATAATCCAGCATTTGATGGACTTGTGGGAAACACACCTTCTAAAGAGGCTGTTTTACCAACAGGAACCGTTCGAGCTACATGGATGACGGATAACTACAATACAACTGATTATCTAGCTCTGTACCCAAGGGTAGCTGATAGTATGGGATCTTATTCCTCAGATGGTTTATCATATGCAGTCGATCTAAGAGATGACGTCTATTTCCATGATGGACATCAAGTGGACGCATGGGACATTGCAATGTCTTTTCAGGCCCACATTATTTCTGATATGGGAGCATCGTCTTACTCAAATCTGATAGTACCTTTTGGTGAAGATGATAAGACCAATAAGCATGGAAATTACTCCTTTACAGTAATAGACGAGGATAGCGATGGCTTCGATGAACATATCAACTTCACACTAAATACAACCTATGCTCCGTTTGAAACAGATTATTTAGGAGTGTGGATTTTCCCCGAACACATTCTTGGTGACCCTATCAACCACGGTTTTGATCCAACAACTGGTGACTTTGATCCTGATAATCAATGGCTTGTTGCACCTGGTGACTGGCAATATCACTCAACCACTACTGGTCGAACTACTGACCCAGGTGGGTATGAAGGACCCATTAGCTGTGGTTCAATGATCTTTAAGGAGTTTGATTCACTTAATAACATTGTAAAACTCGAGAAATTTTACCAAACCAAGTGGGACAACGCTACTGGCGATTGGATAGATGATGCTACTCTTAGTCACTGGAATATTGATAATTTAGAAGACATGCCTGACTCGGCCAAGGTGATTCTTTCAAGTATGGATGCTGGTCTCGTTGATATGAAAACAGGTGGAATCAACATCCTGGATCCCCAATTCACTATGGCAAACATTCTAGATAAACTTCAAAATGATAGCACAATTCAACCTATTCTTTCACCCGAGACTGGTTGGCCAGCCATCTACTTTAACCCAAAGTTTGTACAGGACGACATTTACCATTTTCAGAGGAAAGGTGTCCGCCACGCGATTTCTCATATGGTACCTCGTGAGGATATTATAACATACCTCATGAATGGTTTGGGTCTCCCTGCTTACACCCCTATACCCGTTACTTCGTGGGCAGCTATTTCTGAATCCGAATTGCTTGAATACAAGAAAACTTTACAGGCAACTGATAATTCTACCCCTGAATCGAATGCTGTAGCCGCATTCGATGAATATTCAATCGACAAGGCATTTGATTGGCTTGATACCGAAGGATATAACACTACTGAGTGGCGGCAATACACCGAAGTCCCTACAACTAGTTCTACTAGAGGTTTTCTTCCTGGCTTCGAGTTTTTTGGAGTTGTTATCTTGATTGTCATTCTCACTATTCATTCGATTCTGAGGCGTAAAAAATTATGAATCATCTTTATAGCGGGTTTTACAATGCTGGATAAGAAACCTCTTCTGATATTGTTCTCCATAGGCCTATTAATCTCTGTTGTTGGGAGTAATATTCAGGTACAAGCCTCGGAAAAACCAGAGTACTTCTTTTTTGTGCATATGATTGCTCCTACATCCAATCCTGTGCGGATGCAATATGCTCAACTCATGGAAGGAGAGCTACCAAAAATAGGAATTGGTGCAGAGTTAGATTTGATTAGCTGGTACGCCTTAGGACCTCGTTGTACAGACCAAGAAGTGGGAATGTACAATGAAGGGGGATATGATATTTGTATTTTTGGAATGATGCCAATTAGCTACTTCCCATGTAACCATGATAGCCTGTACTGCGTTTATGGCAAGAATGCCATCCCTCCTACAGGATTTAATGTGATGTATTGGTCGTCTGAGACAGGTAAGAATTATAATAATTATCGTGCTCAAGAATCAGAGGATTTAATCAAACGAATGAACACTAATTTAAACTTAACAGAAGTTAAATCAGATTATCGGGAATGGCAAAAGCTCTGGTATGATGTAATGCCCAATATTCTGATTTATAGTCAGTATGAAGTACACGCCGTCTCTACAGGTCTTTATGGTTATGATCCAGTTAAATATCCTTTGAACTCTATTGAAGACATGTGGCAAACCTCTGATTTCACAGGAACTGCGAATCAAGTGGTGTTGGCATCAAGTACTGGCAGTGATACTTTTAACCCACTAATTGCTACTAATGTGCATGACCACTATAGCAATAACCCTGCGTTTGATGGATTATATGGAAATACTCCCTCTAAAGAAGCTGTTCTTCCATCGGAAACAGATCGTGGTACATGGATGAAAACAAAATACAATACCACTGATTACATGGCTCTTTACCCTAGGATTGCAGCTAAAATGGGTACCTATTCCTCAGATGGTCTGAGTTATGCAATAGATGTGAAAGAAGGTGTCTATTGGCACGATGGTGAGAAAGTGGATGCATGGGATATCTCGTTTTCCTTCCAAGCACCTCTTATCCCACCTGTAGGAGCCTCTCAGTACTCGTACTTGATAGGATCATTTGGTATGGATAACAAAACTGCCAAACATGGGAATTATTCCTTTACAGTTACAGATGAGAACAGTGATGGTTTTTATGAGCACATCAACTTCACTCTTGGCAGAATCTCTCCTTCATTTGAGACAAACTATGTAGGAATGTATCTATTCCCTGAGCACATTCTTGGGGATCCTGTTGATCATGGTTTTAACTCTAATGGTGATTTTGTCCCCAATGAAAAGTGGAACGTTAAACCTAAAGATTGGCGACATCATTCCACTACTACTGGTCGAAAAAATGATCCTGGTGGTTATACTGGGCCTATTGGTTGTGGTTCCATGGTTTTCAAGGAGTACGATTCAACTACGGGTAAAATTACTCTTCAGAAATTCAAAGATATCAAATGGGACAACATTAGCAGCCAATGGGTATCTGCTCCAGGTTTTAGCCACTGGAACATAGATAAATTAGATAATATGTCCGATATAGCGAAAGTTATTGTCCTAAATCAAGATAATACTCTTTCTAGTATGAGGACTGGAGAAATTAACATCTTGGATCCGTACTACAATTTAAATAACATTTATGATGAGCTCCGAGTAGAAGATACAATTCAAACCGTTTTTTTGACTGAAGAAGGGTGGCAATCCATTTTTTTGAATCCTAAATTTGAACAAGACGGTATACATCATTTAGCTAAGAAAGGGGTACGACACGCAATCTCACACTTAGTACCTCGTGAGGATATTATTACCTACCTCATGAACGGTTTAGCGTACCCAGTTTATTCCCCCGTCCCGCATACCTATTGGGAAGCTATTTCTGAGGATGAGCTGATAGCTTACAAACGAAGCTTAGAAGCCTCTGACGGTACTACTCCTGAATCAACTGCTACGACAGCTTACGATGAGTATTCAGTGCGTCTGGCTTCCGATTGGCTTGATACTGAGGGGTATAATACGACTGAGTGGCGAGAATATAGTTATGAGCCTCCAGAGGATAATCCCTTCCCTAAAGTTGTAGATACAACACCCCTCATTCTTGGTTTACTGTTTATCTCAGTTGTATTAATAGTAATATACATCTCAGGGTACAAATTTCTTATGCGTAAAAAGTAAAAGGATTTAAAAAGTAAGTTCGTCTAATAACTTCTCATAGTCCTCTTGTGATAGTCCCTCTGATTTTTCATAAACTTCCTCCTGCTTTAAGGTTATTGTCTCTGCTGTTTTTAATAGTACTAGTTGTTCTGAAACTTTAACACTCAGTACTTTTACGCTTGCCTTTAGTTTTCTGAGAGATGCGTTTTTATGGGTGATAGCGACTAGTACATACTCTTTCGTTACTCCGAAAAGACAGAGATTGAAGTTTGGAAAATCCATTTGGCTGAATCCTAGTTCTCCTAATTTTAATTCACTCATACCGAGATATATCGCAGTTGAAATAGAAGCAATGCCCTCAAAATCTGAAAAAGTCTCAGCAGATCCCGATTTCGTTACCTTCGAAAGAACCAGTCCTGTGGCATCTGAAAGAATTATTTGTATTATGCCAGGAGTTGATTTCATGAATTTCGTCAAGTGAGCATTGAGGGCATTGTTGATATCCATCATTCTCAGAATCCTTTGAATCAATTTATCTTTTAAAAGTTATTCACAACATCTAAAATCAATTCTGAATTAATCATTAATGTTTTTCCAGTCATTCAAGATTAATTTTCGTTTCAATAGAATACCTCTCATGAAGTTGATAAACATCACGAAATATTTTCTCCGCACAAATAGCTCCTTGTTCAACACTAACTTCAGCTTGGTAAGCATAATCAGTTGGTTCTCCAAGGAGTGCTCCAAAATAATCGTTCAATCTATTGACCTCTTCCTTACTAAGTGATTGCTTTGGAATATCAATCAAAACTACTTTCTCTCCCTTTGTTGCAGCAAATTGCACGAATTTATTAGTTTCTAGATCTGTAAAGACCACAAAGTTCCCAGATCCACCTTCCTGAAGGATTGTCTTCAAATAAGTTCGAAAAATGGAGTGTCTTTCTTTTTTCCTCATTGATATCACAAAAACCAATCAAAGGAATAGAATTTTAATTTGTGATAGAGACCACAGTAGTAAGTCTTATCTTTTACTTGTTTCGGTTAACCAATTTGGAGTTATAGCCAATGACGTTTTCATCTGAAATAGACCTCGCAACTCAGAAGTATATTTCTAATCCTGAGATCGACATAACCCTGCAATTAGCCTTGAAGCTTAATCGTCCCATCTTAATAGAGGGTCCAGCTGGTACAGGCAAAACTAGTGTTGCTATTTCCATGGCAGGAGCGTTAAATTGGAAATTATTTCGTATCCAATGTTATGAGGGGATTACATTTGAAAGCGTTATTGGAGAGTTCGATTATAAACGGCAGCTCCTCCATATTGAGTTAGAGCGACAAAAAAGTACGTCTTCGTCTCTAATTAATTTTGAGGATATTTTTTCAAGGAAATTTTTTATCGAAAGACCCCTTTTCCATTCTTTTATTGAAAATGAACCTAATGTACTGTTGATAGACGAGATTGATAAATCAGATGAGGAATTTGAAGCGTTTCTATTGGAAGCATTAGGTGAACGACAAATCACTATTCCTGAACTGGGTACATTTAAAGCAAAGAATGACCAACAAATTGTGATTCTAACGAGCAATTCGAGCCGTGATTTAAGTGAGCCACTCCGCCGAAGATGTCTGTTCTTATACATTGACTTTCCCTCTCCAGAGCGTGAACGAAAAATTCTCGCTGCTCATACTGGTAGAAATTTTGATGATCCTCTCATTCAAAGCATTGCAGGAATTATACAGCAAATTCGTCAATATGACTTGCGTAAAGTTCCATCAATTGCTGAAACGATCGATTGGGCGAAAGCCTTGGTTCTGTTAGGAAAGGAACACATCGACGAACCGACTCTGAGAGAAACTATAACAGTTCTTCTGAAATATCAAGAAGATATTAGTCGATTAGAAAAGCAGCTAAGTGAAATCATTCGGATAGGCACAAAATAAAGGGATTCTTACAATGGGAGTAATTTTAAACTTTGTAACAATGTTAAGATATTTTGGCTTACCTATTTCTCCTGATGAGACTATTACCGCTCAAAAAGCTTACCAGATTTTGGGAACACAACAGAAAGAAATCTTTCATTTCGGTTTGAGAGCTGCAATTGTTAAAAAAAAAGAAGATCTGCACATTTTCGATACTGTGTTTGATTCTTTCTTCACTAGGCAATCAAGCACTAATTCTACCCCTTCCGATCCTGAATCATACGAACGAGCAAAAAATCGCTTTATTAGTCGGTTAGAAGGAACTCCCTATCAAGAAATTGGTCAAGAAATATTAGAGGACCAAGTCAATCACGCAATTCAAACTGCAGTCGAAATGGTGGGTGATGGAGAAGGATCTTCCGGACAATCAATTGGTAACGAACTTTCTAATCTACAAAGAACGCTTCAGAGAGCCTTTAACTTAGCATTTGGAGTAAAAGTTCCAATACGGGATTTGACTCCAAGTCAACGCCAAGTATTGCCAGACCAGACCATTCAACTTGCTGCTAATCTCCAATTTTTTGAACAAGGGATTAAGAAGAGATTCCAGGAACAGCTGCAGGATACTTCTCTTGATCAAGAAGAAGAACCTGTTAATCTTTCTTCAATTGATTCTTTTCTATACCAGGATTTGAGTTTTGTATCAATGTCTGTTGCGAACGTGAAAGAACAACTTATAGAGATTGGGCGTATTCTTGCCTCACGAGAGAAACGTAGACGAAAACGTGCGAAACGTGGGAAGCTCGATTTTAGACGGACATTCAGAAAGAATTTAGCAAATAATGGAGTACCTCTGGATCTTGTTCAAAAAAAGAAGCAGATCCAGGATCCAGATATCGTGATCTTGAATGATGTTTCAGGTTCTACTAGGTGGGTTGCTGATTGGTTTTTTGCAATAACCTATGCTGCTCAAGGTGTATTCAAGAAGATACGGATTTTTGAATTTGATAATACTATGGTAGAAGTTACTGCTGCTCTAAGAAAGAAAACTATCAATCGTGCTCTGGAAGAGCGAAGCAAATGCTGGGAGAAAACTCTTCGTCCACGAAGAATTCATTCGGATTACCAGAGTTCGTTGGAAGATTTTTTTCATTTAATTAAATTTCGGCCTTTGAACCGACGAACTACCGTTCTAATTCTTGGAGATTGTCGAGACTGTGAAGGAACGTGGCGTACTGCAGGCCCTATCAGTGCTGAACTTCTATATAAAGTAGTTTTGCCTACAAAAAGAGTAATTGTTCTGAATCCCGAGGATGAATCTTTGTGGAATACAGGTGATTCCGTAGTTCAATATTTTCAAACCGTGGGAGCAGAAATATTTCATGTTGCAACTTTAAATGATTTAATCGATTTTGTTTTCGATTTAAAACGGAATTAATCCCCATCAACACTGATTAATAAGTAAGGAACTCATATACCTTATATTTTTGATTTAATAAGTTCTAAAAGAGTTGTATCATAGTTTCCCATGAGTAACAGTGCTTGTAATCCTCCTAGGGTTATATGACCTAAGATATCAATCAAAGGTAGGAATGGTGCAATTAATAAAACCCATAGTATCGCTAATGTTAGACCAACCTTTACATAAATCTCTTTACTGAGGATAAGCATACCTACAATAAATTCAAATACAACTACTAGTAGAATAATCAATTTTTCATTTGGAATGACAATTTGAATAAGGAATTCCTTATAAAAAGAGAAATGAGCATTTTCAAGGCAAACAATCCATATATAATGGGCGTTATTTATTGTATGAAATAGATTGAAAAAACATGCAACTAAATAGAATATCCCCAATCCAATCCTACCTACATTATATTTATTCATTATTCCACCTTCAAAACAATACAATCATGAGAATC
>JAEOTC010000125.1 GCA_016840035.1 Candidatus Hodarchaeota archaeon
ATCAATCGCGAAGAACTTGATAGTAATTATCCCCTCTTCAAGTGTATCCCAGATCTCCTGGTCTATAGAACCATTATCGGTAAATACTTTGATTAAACCGTTAATTTCATACCACATTGAATCTAAATTCTGGTCCTGTACCACAACAATGAAAGTAGGTGGTACTGCTTCGAAAAACTGATTAGTAATAGGACTAATAATGTTCATAGTAGGGGCAAGTAAATCAAGCATGACAAGGGGGAAGTGATCTTTGCTTTCTGCTGTTCCTGAGATATTGTAGGACTGATCTATTATTCCGTTTCCATCATCATCCAGAGTTATATGATCATCCCAATAATTTCCATATTTTCCGGTATCCCAAGAATTATTCTCACCATCATCACGGGCATTATGTGTATTATGTATGAAATAGTTGAAGAAAATAAAAACCTCGGTAGAAGTTGGATCTAAATGAATACCATAGCCCTCTACCACACTTGTACAATTACTTAAGGAATTCTCTGAAATATTTATCTGTCCTGCAGATACAGTGTAGATCCCCTGTCCAAAACCATAACTTCCCCAACTCCCACTCCAGGGCAAATTTCCACGTTTACCTCCAGTCATGTTGAGAATCAAATTATCGGTAATCACAGTACTAAATGAATTTGACAGATATATTCCATTACCAGCTCCACCAGTTCCACCAGTACGTTGTAATCCACCTGCTCCACCCTCTCCTCCGATGATATGCATTATTTGATTCTCAGTTATTGTTATATTATTTGATTCGTAAATAAATAACCCATTACCATCCCCTCCGCTACCCCCATTATTATAGTTTGCACCTGATCTACCCCCTTCCCCTTCATGGTAAGCAAGGGTATTATTGCTAATGGTTAGATTTGAACAATATAGAACAGAAATTATTCCCAAATTTGTAGGATTAACTACCCGAGTAAGGACAAAATCTCGGATCATAACATTACTAATTCCATAGAGATAAATTATCAGCTCTCCATCAACATAATTATCCAAAGTAACTAGATTTTCATAGCTATCACTCTTGAAATAGAATCCATAACCAGCAGTGTCTGCTCCTGCAGCAGAAACACTAGCAGCAGGGCCACCTTTTCCTCCAATAATAGAGGAAAGGGTATTATAACTCAGATTGTTGTTTGTTGAAGCATCAAAATAGATTCCTGCTCCAATTCCTCCTTCACCTCCTGAACTACCCGCATTTCCACTTTTTCCATTAGCTCCGATAACATTGGATGCGGAGTTATTAGTAACGACATTATTTGCAGAACCTTGGAAGTAAAATCCACTTCCAATTCCCCCTGTTCCTCCTTTGGCTCCATAAGTAGTAGCACCTGCTTCTCCACCATAGATATCAAAAATATCATTTTCATAGAACTCATTATCAAATGAATTTTCACAAATAATACCACCACCGATTCCCCCTGTTCCAGATACACCAACACACCCTCCAGTTCCCCCTGTTCCGCCATGTATATCGTAAATGGAGTTATTATTGATTATACTTTGATCAGTATCTTTTAAAAAGATCCCTGCAGATTTTCCTCCATTACCACTATAGGAACTTCTTCCAGATGTTCCCCCTGTTCCTCCAATTATTGTACTTATTGAATTATCGAAGACAGAAATATTGAGCGAATCGAAAAGATAAATTCCTGCACTATTTCCTCCTGTCTCTCCAGGAGCAGTATTGGCTCCAGTAGACCCAGATTCTCCCTTAAAGTTCTGGATAACATTATTTGTAATAATAACGTCTGAACAGTTAATTACTACTATTTGACCCAGATTTAATGGAATACCTTCATTTATAAGAGAATAATTTTCAATTAGAACGTCCGATTGATTGAAAATATATACAATTGGATCGTTTTCATACATATTAGTATCAGAAATGCTGTTTTGGTAACTGTTCGCCTCGAGATAGACTCCAAATCCAATACCATCAGCCCCATTTCCCCCAGAACCGCCATGATACCCTTTCAATCCTCCTGTGATATTGGTAAAGTTACTTCTTGAGAAATTATTGTCAATGGAATTCGAAAGATAAAAACCAATCCCATGGCCACCTGCTCCACCAGACCCTCCAAGCCCCCCGTTACCACCAGCTCCTCCCGTGATATTTTCAAAAACATTTTTATCAAATGAGTTATTTGATGAGCCTTGGAGGAAGATACCAATACCGTCATTTCCATTGTAGCCCGATTGATATTGGCCTGTATTATCTGATCCACGACTTCCGGTAAGATCCTTGATCGTATTATTTTTTATATCCCCATTTAAGGTATTTTCTAATTTAATTCCAACTTCAGCATTTCGAAGAGTACAATTCTCAACTTCGAAATATTCATTGGTGTTTACAATCCACAAACAGATTCCTACCCCATCCCCATCTATTTCAAAATCCTCAATTAAATAAGGCTCTGAAAATGTCCCAAAACCCGAGCATATGCCAGCGAGTTTGGCATCAGACCAATTATTATCAATATATATTTTTCCAGAGAGAGTTAATATTTTAAACCTCTCAGTATTTATATTCTTAATGTCCGAATCCTCGGAAATTATATTAAAATTGTTTTCATCAAAATTATGATTAATTTCACCAATGGGTAAGAGTACAAACCCTAGAATAATAAGCAGTGCAAAAATGGAGTTGATTTTCAATTTTTATTCCCTCAAGAAAGAAAGTCGTATAATTACGTCTTTCCAGCTATTAAAGTTTTTATCTCAAGGAAGTAAGAAATTTGAATAAAACTTAAACTACAGGCAATCATAAAAGTTTCTTTACAGGGTACAGAAAATGGAGACAGATAACATTTTTAAAATAATTCATAATAGACGATCGATAAGGAAATTTACTGAGAAAGAAATCACGGAAGAGGTTTTAAAAAAGATCTTAACAGCAGGACAAAGAGCTCCTTTTGCGTTTCAAGGGTGGAGTGTGGTGTATACAAGAAAGCGCGAAAAAATGAATTTGAAAATTGGTGTGTATCCCTCAACCAAAGTACTGATGATCTTCTTAATGGATTTGAATATTATCGGAAAGATAATTACGCAGAGGGGATATGACTACGATGCTGAAGATGCGTATATCCTCTGGTTAGCCATTCAAGATGCTACACTTGCCGCTGAAAACGTAATTTTAGCTGCTGAGGCAATGGGAATGGGATCTGTATTATTGGGTGCAGCACCAAAGCGATACGAAGAACTAAGAAAGGTTTTCAAACTTCCACCAAGAGTTTTTCCTATTGTAGGCTTGTGTTTAGGTTATCCTGATCCTGAGGCCTTAATGGATATAAGACCAAGGTATCCTCTAGAATATATGGCTTTTGAGGATGAGTACAAAGACCCTACTGATGATGAAATTAAGGAATGCATGAATGCTATGGATGAAGGTTATATTACGCAGGGGTACTATATTAAAAATAAAGCCAAGATTCCTTTAGATGAGAAGTTCGGTGAAGATCAATATAATTATGATAGGTATTCCTGGTCAGAGCATATAAGTCGAAAGCTGATCCATGGAATTCGTGGACCACTCATTCTTGAAGAACTCAAAAAAGCGGGTTTTAAACTGTAAGCCTTGAATATTTTAGAAAGATAAACCTGCATATCGTAAGCTCAAGCTGAATTCTTAGAAAATTGTGATTAATCTACTAGAATTCGTTCTTAATTCATCTTGGAATAAACCTCAACGACTAAAAAATATTCGAAATTCATCGTGGAGGGGAGTATTCTTGAGATATAGCAGAAATTCAACAAGAAACCGAGAGAGAGGACTAAACAACAACCTATCTTCTAAAATAGAAAATATTTCGTCTTTGTTTGAATAATGATCAAATAGATTCACTGCAAATTTGTAGGGGGAGAGATTTAGGGTGGAAGCAAGGGGGGGTAAACCAAGGATTTTCATGATTGGTTCAAGTTCTCTTTCTTGGGAAAATAATACGAACTGGATTGCATTATTGGCTGCATAATTTATGAGCTTTTTTCTACCTGGCGTTGGATTAAAAAGCAGTTTGAGATTGTCTTGTGAAGGATTATTCCTTAAGAAGGTAAGAAATTCTAATACTTCGGGAATTTTAGTCAAGCTCTGAAGATCTTGCTTAGTCTTTATCGCTACGTTCCACCAAGAGAGAAACACTCCTAGATCGATATTGGTTGTAAGAAACCAATTCCAATCTTTTCTAAAGAGATGTTTTTGTGAAAGAAAAGTGTCTCCAATTAGAACAAAAAACTCATCTACGATTTGTTCACTCCCAAAGTGGCGTAAGAGAGCGGGAGGATAGGTAAATGAAGGCCAGAGCTCATTGTATGAATTTTTGATTTCCCCATTGACAGAGGACCAAGTTTGGTTTAACACTTCCTCCGTGGGTTGCATAAAATCATAAATTCTAGTAGCTTTATTTACATAGCAAGAATCAAAGAGTTCATTGAGCCCAGTTTCATCAGCACGTTTAATTGTAGTAGCAATAGTATCAGGAGTCGTTTCAATGTGTCCTAAAAAGATATTCCACGCATTTACGAAATTCCCAGGATTCAATGACTGAGGAGCTCTAAATACACGTTCCTCCACGGAGTGAAAGATCTGTCCGTCTTGGTGGAACTCTTCTTCCATTACCTGTTTTCCAGTAGTAAAAAAATCAACGATATCGTCGCATTTTAGAGGAACCTTGGTTTTTGAAAGGTGATAATCATCAAGTGAGCTAATAGGTAGAGGATTAAACGTTCCAAGAAAACCAGAGTCTCTGAGGTGTTTCAGTTCATCTTTGGAAAAGGACATCAGATGTAATGTGTACCACGAAATTTTCTCGTAATCTTCCCTGTCTTTGTTAAGCTCCAATAAACGGTCTGCAAGGGTTAGAACATATTCATTACCTGCATTATTAATCTCAGAACATATGAAAAATAGGTTATTCAACTGATAATTACGAAGAAAATTGATTTCTTCTACAATAACATCTAAATCTCGGTAAAATACCTTTCTCCCCTTAACCATAGGTTCTGAGCACATGGAACAGTGGTGGGGACAACCCCGAGATACTTCCAAGGCAATACTAGGCTCGAAATACTGACCAGAAAACTGAGAAAGGAAGGCTTGTCGGTTAGCAATAATTTCTTCAGTATATTCTCTACGATGTGCAGGAGGAAAGAATTTGGAGGGCCCTCTTTGAAGAGTTTCTGATTGAAAATAAATTAGATTAGCTATTTGATCGAACTTCTGCCCAGCTAAAACGTCATCAAAGTGTTCAAAAAAGGCATCAGGACCGCCAATAACTCCGTAATCGGGTCTTAGATATTCCATTATCTTTTCCGGCATACAAGAGAAAGCAAATCCCCCAATAACAATAGGAATATGGGTCAGTTTTCTAAGCGTTTGAATAAGATATTTTGTTGCTTCAATTGGATAATAGGGTTGTGCTTTCAATGGTGGAGAAAGTAAGGGTTGGTGATAGTTATCATTCGTTAGATGAATGTTATAGTCATTCACATCCACTGCATCAGAATTTCTCAAGGTTATTAATATCATATCAAAAGCTAGTTTTTGAAGTAGCTTTCGAAGATATACCTCCCATTGGTTTTTAGGGATACTATACATATCTTTAAGAACCGTATGAATTCCAAATCTGCCTGCTATTTCCGATACTTGCACAAAAGCGTAAGGATATGTCAATGCAGTTTTTAAATTACTTGCATTGAGCAAAAGGACGTCTCTTTGAAGGCTCATAATTTTCCCTCTGTTTGTGATTCTATAGAA
>JAEOTC010000126.1 GCA_016840035.1 Candidatus Hodarchaeota archaeon
GTATTATTGACCACATCAATATTGGCGGTGTTTCTCAAGAAAAGTCCAGAATCAGCAATAAGCTCACACCCTGTAATAATAGCATAGACATCAGTATTTTCAATACGAATGGCTTCAGTTGTAAGGAGGGGATCTGTACTAAAACCAGCATCAATGGCATACCCCTTTATGACATATGGGGAATCAATATTGCCTGTTCCTGTCCATCCTTCAAGACTGGCCTGTGAATGAAATTCTTCATTACTAAAAATATGGATTGGCGCATGGTCAATCAGAGGATCACTTGCAATACCAAACCACGAAAAAGAAGATACTTCTCCACAAATAATGTTACCTAAAATATTATGATATGTTGTAACATCGACCCATTGGCCATCTTCCCAGTGCAAAATAGCAAGCCTGGATTCTTGGAAGTAGTTCATCTCACTATCATCATAATGAATACAAATGGTAATGGTTCCATCATATACGGCTGTGGTAGTGAGCTCAAAGAACCGTCCGAAAAATACAAAACCTTGATTTTCACCAGGATTTAACAAACTAGTAGAGAGAGAGGTTTCTCCTGACTCCGAAACCGAGGAGAATTCTAAATTAATATCATCGGTTAGAGAGACCTTCACCTCTGATCCTACAAGCGTATTTCCCTCGTACACAGGGAGAGAAGTAAGGGGAAATAAGTCATAATTTTCTGGAAAACTCACACGAATAGGGTAAGGGGTATCTACAATTCCATCAAGGTCGGAATCAGGACTAGTCCAATCAGACCACCAATTATGGCTAAAATGATTATTTTCTCCTTGATCATCTCCCTGAGGAGTGGCAAAATTATTGTTGTTAATAAAACTATTACCAGTAAACCTGTTATTAATAGATTTACTATCTATATTGAAGGCGAAATAATGATTCGAGTCGAAAATATTCCATAATATTGAGGTTAAAGTGCTGTTCTCCCCTAAATTGAGACCATGATTATTTTCAGTAAATCGATTATATGTAATTTCATTATTTTGGGAGAGAATAGATGATTGAATTCTTAATCCAATATCACAATAAGATATGTTATTTAAAGATATATGTGATTGATCCACTTTTAAAGCTTGTATCCCGATTTGAGAATGCTCAATTCTATTAAATGAAATATAATTGGTATTTTGTGTATGTTTAAGTTGTATCCCTCCGTCTGTGTTCTTAGAAAGAGTATTAGAATGTATAAAATTCAATTCTCCATCAAAATCCTGAATTCCCCAATCATTAAAATAAAACGTATTAGATACAACATTTATTGAACTAGACTTATAGAGATCGATTCCACAAGTATGATTTGAGATTTCGTTGAAGAAAAAATCATTTTTATTGGACTGAGAAATTTTTATTCCATGATTGCTGTTATTGTGAAGAGTATTATTTGTAATAAAGTTTTTCTGAGAATCTGTTATATATATTCCAGATACGGCGTGGTTAGAAATATTATTATCTTCAACAGTACCATGTAAAACATTTTTCAGATAAATACCAAAATTAGAGGTTCCATTCAACAAACAGTAACTGATATTGAAGAATACGGTTGTATCTTGAATATGAATTAAGGTTTCTTGAGAAGACTGAAATTTGTACCCCCAAATAAGAAAAGGATTTTCCTCTGTTCCCTCTCCAGGAAAATTATATTTAGTGGGTCCGAAATCTAAGTCATTATCTATGTAGATGGGTTCATGAGGTTCCCATAAATAGCTTATCAGGACAGTATCAGGTTCACTAGAAGTCCACGGATCAGAGACTCTAAGCTCTACCGCATAGACTCCTGATTTATCTGGAGAGATGGAAGGAGTGGAGGAACTGGGATCGATTATATAAGCAGTACTACCTGCGGGTTTTTCAGCGATTTTCCATGAATAGGTTATAGGATCGCCATCAGAATCAGTTCCTTGGCCCTCAAGCATAACATGAGGGTTACTTATATCATCCATGATAACCTGATCCTCGCCTGCATCAGCATTTGGAGGAGAATTCGAAAATAACGAAATCCCAATATCACCCCCCTCAGCCTGATATCTCCCATATGCAATATATGAACCAAAAACATCACTTAATTGCTCGTCATAGAGCCCAGAAGTGACTGGCCATGTCAAACGGGATTTTATATCGTGATAAAAAATATCATAGTTCCCCAGATAATCAGTTTCAAAAATTACATTTCTTCCATCGATTGAGACAAATTGTACTCGATTTAGATCACCAGGTGCAACAACTTCCCGAGTTTCTTCTGTATAGGGATTAGTGATACGAATCCCAAATATATCGTTCCAAGTTCGAACTTGATAGGCCACCCAAAACCCACTCGTTGATGGTGCTCGTTCATCTAGGCTGGGATCATTTGCTACCGTAAACCGATTCCCCGTGGAGATTTCATAGGCATAAATGTCAAAAGTCCCATCCCACGCTTCCCAAACTATAAATTGATCCCCAATCTCAACTCGTTGAACCGGAGGTGATCTTGGTGTAAGTTGTATAGGTGATTCGGTTGCATCCCATGAAAGATTATAATACCACACGCATGTAGCTCCGAGTTGGCCTTCAACCCATACAACATTCTCTCCATGCACTCGTGCTTCCCTCACCTCAATACTCTTCTCGGAGATTATACGAGTATCTCCTGAAGAGAGATTATAATATGTAATATACCCAAGAGAAGACATTGTACTATCATAAGAAGTATACACCAAGTTCTTCCCACTGATATCATTCAGGAGATTATCCCGATTCTGATCCTCCAGTGAAGCACAAACAGGCGTTCCAATCGGAGTAATCCCATCTAAACGTTGATAATATATCTCACGTTCTCTGTCATTATACGGATCTACTGGACGGGCAGTATACACAACAATTGTACTTATCCCATCATGACCGAGGATTGGGTTGGTTTCTATATAATCAGGAGAACCAAGTCTAACTGTATCTTTAAAATGAGGGAGAGGGTCGGACTCAACTGAAGAATGTACTTTTGATGTGTTGAATGAGACTGGATCTAATGCAACTGGTTTCTGCGATTTAGCATCAAAATCAGCTACTGAATAGTCACCCTCAGATCTATCAATGATTGTAGGTTTTCCTAGGGAAACGGTATCAGTACCAAGTCTATCAACAGGAATAAATTGAGTTTCAGAGGTCGACTCTATTGTGTTAGCAACAGATGATTGAAACGAAAGCTGAAAACCCTGATTAGCCCCAAATATGATTAGAAATCCAAGAAAAGCAACGTATAAAGATAAGCGCCTTTTCTTTCTCATTTCATCCCCTCCCAAATAAGAGCGTCAGCTCTTGTTCCTCTATTCCAAGTTTTAATACATATTTTGGTAATTTGGTCACAATTTCGCATCCTATGGTCACCTGCTGAATTTATCTTCATACTTTCACCTTCATGAAATAAACACCCATACAATTTTCTGTTTGGAGAATAATCTCTTCTCAAAGGAAAACACTTTGTTGATGAATTATCCTAATTAGATCAGTCTTTTTTGGGAAATAAGACGTGAAATTATCTCCTCAGACACCTCAACACTAATTCATCAAGGGAAGTGGGGTAGACTTCTCCTTTAGTAAACTTCAATGAATTAGTGAAATTACCGCTCGTTATGTTATAGAGGTTATAAAAGCTTTGAACTCTTAGCAAAGCTAGATGAATATTATATTCTTCATCCTCACTTTATCAACTACCCAAAATAACAAGAAGCAAAAAGAAGTGACCACCAGACAGAAGACCAGAAAACTCATTTTTACACTTTTTATGACTCCTTACGACTATTTCTTTAAGAAGACGAGAGGACTGACCATTTCCACATTTCTAGAAAGAAATAGCCCGTACGAGGAGTTGAAGGGTGAAAAAACGTGATACTATTCAGGTTAGATCTTACTATTCCGAGAATGTTCAAGAGAGGAAATTATTGCCTTAGCAAGAGTAGATAAAATCTGTTGAAACTCAATTTCATCCTCTAGGTACATTTCATAATATTTTACACCTAAGGAAGAAGCTAAGGCATTAGCTTCCTCAGAAGACACCTCTTGGGTTTCCTCCTGAGGAGAAAGAAGGTTGATGATAGATAAATGATTTTTGGAAAAGCTATCGATACCAGAAACTTTTGGTTGATTACTTTGGATGAAATCATGGAAATAAGAAGAAACTGAATCATAGGATTTACGATTATTCTGGTGAAAGAAAATTAATAGACCAAGAGAATGTTGCATATACATCTTACGGAGCGGGGCAAATCCAGGACTCAAAGACAGATTCCAGATCTGCATCCTAAGTTCTTTATCAGAAAAAAAGAAGAGCTTAGTAGCGGGTTCGAGTCCTACTGTCCAAAAAGAACTTGAATCATCATTAAATTCGCTTAAATGATGCTTCAAAACAGAAGTAGCCCCATGGCCAACAAAAACAACTTTAGCGACAAATAATATTCTATTCGGATTGTTCATTCAGGCCCCTCAATCACTTGTTTAGCCAGATAGGTGAAAATTTCAGAAGCTTTTTGTGCATCAGTTGATTTAGACTCAAAATAGGCCAAACCAAGCTGACTAGCGAGTGCTTGTGCTTCATCAGAAGAAATTTTCAGCATCTGATCTTCACAACGAGTAATCAGTCCTACTAATGCAATTGGCACATCAGACTGAATGTATTTCTGAAATTCTGTAAGCCAATTCGGAACAGTTTCGAATGTTTTCCGTGAACACCTATCGAACAAGATAATAGCCGCACTCGCTCCCCGATAATAAGAAGGACGAAGTTTTCCAAAAAACTCTTGGCTTGCTGTATCTACAAGGATAAGTTTGAGTGGTTCATTATTGACAATGATTTTCTTAGTACAGATATCTGCTCCCTGAGTTGGTAAGTAATTCGTGGAAAACTTAGTGTCCGCAGAACAGCGAACAAACTGATTTTTCAACTCAGGAACACTTCCCAAGGCACAAATTTTCAAAATACTTATTTCATCAGAAGCCATCGAAAAAGATCCCTAGGGGGTGCCTTACTCCGACAAAATTTGTCAGACACTCAATGATTGACTAGAATGACATTTCACGGTTAAAGAGTTAACTAGAGAAAGTCTTCGCAGAATTGAGAAAAAGTCTATGAAAGAAAATAGAAAGCTTTTCAGGAATATGACCCCCAGACATACAACCAGCACTCAAGTTTAACATACTTTTACGACTAAAGTATTATGAATTGCTTCGATCAATCGACTTCCAAAAATCCCATTTAAAAGTATCCAACCACATGCCAGGAAAATGACGTGAAATCAAATCAGTATAAAAATCATCTCCTGCTTCAAAAATTGTTGTACCAGAAATACAAGAAACAGGATAAAATATAGAAGGATGAAGAGGAGGAAGGTCAACTTTATTACGTGATAAATAATCAATAATTGTTTCGATAACCTCGGCAAACATCTTGGTAGGAATTAAATCAATTTTATTTAGAAAAATAAACAGCTTTCCAGAGGGGGAATATTTGTAAAGGCATTCTCGTTCCCGATCAAGATAATATTTAGCTTTTGGGATAGATCCAATTTCCAACACATCAACGACATAGATTAGGGTCGAGGTTCCTGTGAAAATAAACTCAGCAAGTTCACCAGTAAAACGATCAAGAAAAGCACTTTGACAACCTAAATCAAAAACAACAATTTTTTTTCCATCTACAACCCGCTCTGTCCTTTCGTAATCGATAGTTACTGAAGAATAATCAGCGGGTGCATGTTTCCCTGAGGTAAGGGTTCTAGCTACACTAGTGACTCCCGGCATACCTGATCCCGAGACTAATATTTTGATTTGAGGCATAGGCTTTTTTTTATACAAATGAGAGAACCGCCTTTCTCATTCATAAATTCAGGACTTGGAGGTAATATTTAATTTTAGGATTCTCCCGAGTTTATGAAATATTCTCTAAAAAGTACTCTAATTCTAAGATTTAGAGTCAAAAAAAATTCAATAAAAAAGAAGTGAGTACCAGACATAAGACTAGAAGTACTCAAGAAAACACGAACACATGCTATTAGACTCCTTACGGCTATTTCTGGGAGAAAACGAGCAGACTGACAATTTCCACACTAATTTCCAATTAGAAGCCCTTGTGCGATTGGTAGGAGTTTGTTCTATGTTTAAATCGATATACCAAACCCATCTAAAATTCCTTTTTTAAAAAGAAAGTGAATAAAATCAAGGAGAGAGGAAGAGATCATCTCATCAGTTCCCGAAGACGGTGGTAAACTGACAAAACGGGAAAAATCAGGTAAAGAAAGAAAGAAATTTAGTTCTGTCATTTGTGAGAATAATAAATCAACTTTTTCTAAGGAGACACTCGTTGTGTGTTCAAGAAAGGAAGGTTCATTCCGATAAAATGAATAACGGTTCTTCCATTCTTTGTTCAACCCAATCATGATTCCAGAAGGATGATAGGTCTGTAGAGCAGTTTGGAAATCAGAAGGAATCACTCGCTCAAAGCGTTCTTTCAGAAAATAGGAGAAAACGAGAGATTCAACAAATGTAAACTTGGACATATCAATAATTGGGTCAGTGAGTGTGGATGAACTGATCTGAATAACATCCAGAAGAAATTGTCTCATTTTTTCTCGAAACGTCAACTCATATTCTTCCACATGGATAATCTTCATCCGAACAAGGAGGGCTAAAAGAAGGTTGCTGTAACGTTCTAAAATAAGATAAGACGCAAAATGTTCATCCTGATCCTCAAATTTAATAGCCACTAGTTTTTTCTCAATTATTTCTGTACTAAAGTCATAAACTGCCTTAATTAAGCCAGCAATTAAATTAAATTCAGGAGCATGAGGATCGAAGGTCTTAGTATAGACTCCCAATCCTTCTTTACTGAGATAGACCGCCTCTATAGAATATTCCACTTTTAAAACCAATACCTCTTTTCTATAATCAAATACGAGTTGGGTATAACGTTTAATTACCTTTGGACTTGTTCAACGATAATCTGTTCATCAGCTTGATTTCTTACTCCTTGAACTTCTAGATCAGGTCGGGGAACCCCTTGGCTTCTTAAACGGGTTTTTTTACCTTTGAAAATATCAACTTGACGCTTGGTAGCATAAAAATGAACGAGTTCTTTCTCATATTGAAGAGTTATGCCCTGCCATTTCTCATGAGCGAATTGATATAATTCTCCTGCACCTGTAGAGGTGTATTCTTCAAGTTTCACATCAGCGAACTCATCTATAAGAGTATTACCTATATTTCCTTCAGGAGGACTAGTTGCTGTCTCTTCCTTCATAAAGATGTGATCAGAAAGGAATCCTTTAAGAACAGACTCACTAAACTGCTTCCAAAGTGAATTAGTACTATAAAACTCTAGACCCAATATTTTATCCCCAAAATAACAAACAAGTCCAATTTGATCAGGAACGTTCAAAGCGGAAGAAAGATTGTCAAACATGGTGGTATATTCTTCCTTCTTTTCATATACTAGCTCCTGTATTTCACGAAAGGAACTAGTTCGAGCTTCAGCAGAAATTGTGGGCATAGCCTCAGCATACATTCCAACACTACCCCAGAGAACTGATTGATCACCGTTTGAAGAAATATTCGCCATTTGGGAAGCCATACGCGTTCCACTGGAAAAGAACTTCGAAGAAGTAGCCTCTCCCCGGGAACTCCGATAACCCCAACGGTTTTGCTCAATACAACGAGCAGGAATTATAAGAGGATTTCGCTCATCATGACCAACAGGGATAATAATTGGTTCAAAAATCGTCCGATCCTGTTTTCCACCCACAACCTGATGGAGATACGGAATTAAGACAGGAAAGTCACTTTTATTTATAGCTTCTAGATGAGAAACACTTTCAGAACCTTCTGATTCTTGAATCCATGCAAGGTCCTTCTCCTCACCCTCTACCAATCCTAAAATAGAAAGGGTTGAGTCAGGAGAAATAATGGGAAAAATTGTATATTCTTGATGGGTAGTTGCCTCCCCAAACGTATAATACTGATTTAAATTCTTAATGATTGCTTCTATACTCAAAACTATCAACTCACTTAATTTTTATTTGATTTAATCCAAAACTTCAGAAAATCCTCCTCCCTCACATTGCCAAATTAATTCCCCCTTTTTTCAGGCTCATCCCTGAGAATCACTAAGGCATCTCTTAAAGATTGAGAGAGAATCTCATCATTTTCAACATCAGAATCAAGGATTTCAGCAGGAAGATTAGAACGAATAGGAGCATCTCGAGAATGAGATTTCTTTTCTGTTAGAAATTCATCAAGTGGGTTGTTGTCTGAAATCCCGACTTGTTTACGAAACCTTTGTATCATGTTATAAGATGAGAATTGAAAGGCTGATACAGAGTGATTGCTTTGAAGCCAAAGCTTCAAGAGAAGACGAGCTATATCCCGTACTCCTCGCCAGTAGGAGTTAGGTTTACTGTTTTTTAAACTCGGTACATCAAGGTCAAGAGACTGAGTCAATTCGGAAGAAACCAGGATAAACTTATGATCAGCAAATGTTTCAATATGGGATAAACATCCTGAATACTCTCCCGTTTTCTGGTCTTGATCGTATTTATGAACTAATTCTTGGCTCAACGCAAAAGCTTCTGAAACCCCAGTAATATAGCCCGAATCAAATA
>JAEOTC010000127.1 GCA_016840035.1 Candidatus Hodarchaeota archaeon
ACTATCGTGGACTTCTCGAAAATCAAGAAATACAACTGATTGATACGCACCTAATTCAACATAAAGTCCCCTTTCGAAGATTTCTTTGCTATTACGGATATATTCAAGCCCCCTATAATGATCTCTGAAGATAGAGTAATAATTTTCCTCATTATGTAAGGACAATGCTTCTCCCAGTGTTTTTTGAGTCAACGCTGTACCATCACCTCTCTTAATTGCAAAGGCAGCTGAAGTTCTTATCCATCCTTTAGTTTCAGCAAATTTATTATGGTAAATGACTAATGCTCGTTCTAATCCAGAACAATTTGAATAGGCAAAGACATCCTCATTCACGAAGCCGCTTGAAGTAAAATAGTCAAAAAGAAGGAAATTCTTAACTTCTGAGAAAATATACCTCTTTTTCAATAGTGGAAATATTAATTGAGTATGATGGCGAACGAAACCTTCATCAACTTCCTCATCCCAATAAGCACGTCTATATTCCATTCCATATTTCTCTGAAAATCCCTCTATTTGACCATGACCAAACATCGGTACACCGGGCATTGTGGCAAGTAAAAGGCATATTCCAAAATATTTTTCCCCTTTTCCGAATTGTTTTTCTGCAGTCTCTTCATCAGGATTATTCATGAAGTTAACAAAGCGTTTCAAGATCTCTGGGTCGTACTCAAGTGTGTTCTTAATTACAGCTCGGTAATTAGCGTTATCCTCATCCCGCAGCATATTCATAAATGCAGAATTATAGACTCTGTGCATTCCTAACGCTCTAACAAAGAAACCTTCCAATAACCAGAAAGCTTCAGCAAGTAATAACGTATCTGAAGCTTCTTTTTTTATTCTTTCAACTACTTCACGCCAAAATTCTTGTGGTATTGCATTGTCAAAGTCCTGTTTACTTAATCCGTGTTCTGCACGTGATGGTATATCTCCTCCACTTCCAGGCGCTGGGAACCATAATCTGTGATAATGCTTCTTTGTTAGCGTCATAGCTGCGTCAAAACGGATAATTGGAAACATTCGAGCAACATGCAAGATTGTTTGAATGACTGCTTCACGTACTTCGGGCTTGAGAAAATTTAATTGAGCTGTATCATTCCATGGCATTGATGTTCCATCATTTCCATGATATATAAAGCGAACATCGTTTGTTTCATAATCCATCCATTTAAAAGTGACTGCTGCGTCTGTTCGTGAGAAGTAATGATCCTCGACAAAAATTCCAATGCGTGGGTTATTAGACAAGCTTTGACCGCTATATGTATAGGCAGGAAAAGGACTATATGGGAGGGAGACGAACCAATCAGGATGTTCCATCATCCACTTTGAGTCTATTCCCATGTGATTTGGTACCATGTCAGAAGCTAAACGTATTCCTCTATTCCATGCTTTCGATTTGAAATTCTGAAATGCGTCATCACCACCAAGATCGTGAGATATCACATAATCAAATAAAGAGTATGCTGACGCTTCTGCTTCAGGGTTTCCACACCACTGTTTAATTATCTTGGATGCGGAACTTCTTTGCCAAAGGCCGATCAACCATAATGCATTAAATCCCCAGTGTGCAAGTTGATCTAATTCTTCATCAGGAATATGATCTAACCTATAAATGCTTTTTTGATATTTTTTTGAGAGTTGATCCATCCAAACATAAATATTCTTAGCAATCATGACTACATTGGGCATCCAATCCCTGTCAGGAGTATAGTTTTCATCTAAGTAATCATATTCATAGATTTGGGCCTTTCCTGCCCCTAATCCTCGTAATTTTTCTTCTTCTCTAAAATAATCTAGTGCTAGCAATATTTTATATTGAAGTGGACCGAGTAAATATCCCCATCTTTCATTGATATATTCTAACTGTTTTTTAATTGAATGTGGTTCCTTTGTTGATAATGATTGCAGCATTTCCAGAAAATTCTGGTTATCAGGGCCGAATGGAGGTTGAGTGTCAAAAAAATCCTTAATCAAATCAATGATTCGTAGATATTCGGTCTTTTTCTTAAGATCCGTGTCATCAAATAATTCTAAGTGGTTGGTAAATGCTGTATTAGCATTGCTTAACCATAAATTGACCATTGAAGCAATAAAAATGTGTTTATTGGGTACTCCTTCGGTTTTCTCTTCTAAATAGGTGTCACTATCAATTTCATCGTGGAAAATTAATGATGGGGGAAATTCCTCAACGACGGATTTTAGGCTCTTATTCAACTCT
The DNA here is from genome assembly GCA_016840035.1 of Candidatus Hodarchaeota archaeon. Taxonomy (GTDB): domain Archaea; phylum Asgardarchaeota; class Heimdallarchaeia; order Hodarchaeales; family Hodarchaeaceae; genus Hodarchaeum. The sequence goes on from JAEOTC010000127.1 coordinate 2,216, forward strand.
TCTGGACCAATTTCTTCATTCAACCAAGTTAAAATATCTGGAATTAGGTCAAGATTGTTTTGTTTTTGGTAAATATCCAGTAAGTAGTCAAAAATTTCAGTCTCAAGAGCCAGACCATTGATCTCACTCCCTCTTACAGCCAATTCTGGGAAATTTATAAGATCACGTCTCTGATTAATATTTTGTACAAAAATACGGACAAGATGCAGATTTGAGAAAATCACAGAGCCAGTAGCATTGAAGAATGAGTCATCAAACTGATATTTTTCTCTAGCTTTTCGATATACCTTCATATTTCATTCCTTAATTTCATTATTAGATTAATCTTTTTCTCGAAACTCAAATTATGGTTACCATGAACATATAAGGCAAATTTTTTGTATTCCAGAAGATAAAAACGATTATATCTAATAATTTGTGCATTTCCATCGAAAGCTATAAGCTTTTTGTCTTTAACATACAAATTACTTGTTTCGAGCAGGAGTATTACAGGTGACTTTATCTCTTAAAGTTAAGGATTTGGGAGCAGTTTATACTCCAAAAGAAATATCTAGCTATCTATGCCAAAATACAATTTTTCCTTATGTCCTAGATAAAGTAAATAAAGAATTTGGAACCCATTTCGAATACTTGGGAGACCTTAAAAAGACGTTAGATCAGTTAAACCAGCCACATCTTCTATGCGCTGATGCTGTTACGAAAGAAATTAGAATTCTCGATCCTGCTGTAGGAACAGGGCATTTCTTACTAGAAGCTTTAGCAACACTAGAAGAGTTTTATAATTATTTAGTCGATAAAGGACTTTGTGATTGGAAGAAGATTCAGATTAGAAAATGGATTATTACACACAATTTATTTGGTGTCGATATTTCTGATCCAGCAGTTAAAGAGTGTAAGAATAGACTAACTTCAACCTTATCGGGAGCTACGAAGAGTGTTACATCCTCTCAGATACTTCCAGAACTAAATCTGCACATAAAACGTGGTAATTCCCTAATAGGTTGTATTTCAAATGAGATTCAGCCGCAAAAAACTAAGGATAACAATCTTGACACATTTCATTGGAAGCAAGAATTTCCAGATATTATTAGCGAGAAAGGGTTTGACTTGTGCATAGGAAACCCACCTTGGAATATTTTGAAACCAGTTGAAAAGGAATTCTTTGCTCAATACGATCCACGATTAACGAAATACGGGGTAGATAAAAAAGAAGCCAAGCAAATAATAACTAACCTCCTTAATCAAGAACAAATAAAGGAAGAATGGGAGGAATACAAAAGTTCGATACGTCTTGCAGGAATCTATTTCCGTAGTAATGAGTATTCCTACCAATCTGACAAAATGGAGGGAGTAAATACAAAAAGAACTGTAAGTGGAGACTTAAATCTCTATAAATTGTTTCTTGAAAGAGTATATCGCTTAACAAAGCCCAATGGTTATTGTGGAGTAATCATTCCATCTGGTTTTCACACTGATGCAGGTACTAAAGGATTGCGAAGGTTGTTATTTGAAGAAAATGAGGTAAGGGAAATTTACTCTTTTGAGAATCGGAAAGGGATATTCCCAACAATCCATAGATCCTTTAAATTTGATTTATTGATATTTAAAAAAGCAAGAAAGAGAACTGAGAAATTCTGTGCAGCTTTCATGTTACGTGATCTAGACATCCTCAAGAAAATCCATAAGATAGCGCTTTCTCTTAATTGGGAGGTCATAAAACTTCTTTCTCCCTCATCCTGGTCAGTTTTAGAATTTAAAACTGAAAAAGACATAACGATTGCAAGTCAAATGTATCAACATCCGACAGTACAATCAGATGTTCAAGGATCTTGGCAGGTACGTTTTACTAGAGAAGTAGATATGTCTTTAGACAGTAATTTATTCAACACTGAGCAACAAGGATTAATAATTTTTGAGGGAAAAATGATTGAACAATATAATCATCAATTCAAAGAGCCACGATATTGGATAAAGAAAATAAATATTTTATCTAAATTTGG
>JAEOTC010000128.1 GCA_016840035.1 Candidatus Hodarchaeota archaeon
ATAAACTAAAATTGCTTGAAGACGATAAATTCCTGCATTCTGAGATGTTAACTAGGTTGGAATTAAGTGATGACAGGGAAATTCAGATAATGATCCTAAAAATTTTATCTAATCATTCAGTCAATTTTATTCCTCCAGAATTGATTTTTGCACTAATAAATCAAGGAAGATGGGATGTACAAGAGGCTTGTATGTCCATTATCATAAAATATATAACAAGTGATGAAACAAGCGATGATCTGAGAAAAAAATTCCTCCGTAAGATATATGCTCTTCTTCGAGATCCCCTAAATCAGTTTCAAACAATTGATCGGGAAGATACGACCGAATTACTCACAGAAATAGGCAATTATTTCGAGTCTGAAAACTTAGAAAAACTTTCAAATCCCTTTAATGATGATCTTAGGTTACTTGCATGGATAATGATGGAGAGAAAATTAGATTTTTTGAAAAAAGTGGGACATCCAAAATACAAAGAATTTACTGAGGAGTTTGCACAAACTTTTCTACCAGAATTCAGAAAAAAAGTGCATAATCTTAATCTAACAAATATATTCTCTCTCAAGGATGAAACAAATATTGTAAAGAAAGTAATTCATTTGATGCATCATCAACAATCTTACATTCGGGAAGAGCTTCTTCATCATATAAATGAATCAGTTGTTTTATCTAAACCACATTTCAAACAATTAAGAAAAATAATTTTTAGCAATCTGCTTTCTGATCCAATACTAAGAATTCGTGCAATATCGTGGAAAATGTTCCGAGCTAGTTTACGGAATGATGATGATTCACAGCTTTCAGACAATTTATCCTTAATTGTAGACCTCCTTGATAGTAAGTTTGAAGATACTCAGATAAAAGCATTTTCAATCCTCTTATCAGGAATAAGAATTCAAGATTCTGAGAATGAGTGGATCTTTAATAAAATTGTTGAGAAATTAACTGATCCAAGTTATCTTGTAAGAAATCAAGTCTGGAATATTTTTAAGAATAAGCTCAATCTATCTTACACGCGATATGACTCTATAAAGCTCAAAATTTTAAATTTAATGTCACATACGAATTTAGCTATAAGAAAAGAGGCGTACCAATTTTTTGAGCTTAAATTTAACATTTTTAGTGACTTAATAGACAAGTACTCACACTCTTACATAATAAAACACTCCATTGCAACTATCTTAGGTCAAAAAGGAGATTATGAAGCAGCTTTAGAACTATTTAGAGCAAATATCAATAATAGGCCAAAAAAACTTGAAAGTTGGCTAGGTATCGCATTAATCTATTTAACCCAGAATCAAACACAAAAAGCTCTTGACTTCTTAAACAAACTCCAAATGCAAAATTCTTTAGAACCGGTAATCTATGAACTTTTACTTGAATGTGCTATTGATCGCAAAGAGCAAAGAGAAATAGAGTTAAATAAGGAGATAATTATATTATTAAAAAGCCTTTAAGAGAGAACTGGTTTTCTATTTAGAAAAAACACTGATTGAAAAAAATCAGTCTGAAATTTCCCTCAACAAGATCAAAAGGATTGATTACTTTAATCACCTTGAACTTAAGAAGAACGACTGTAAGGAGGATGAAATAAGACTTTCGTTCTCTAGGGCCAATCCAGAACTTATGGGAAGACAGAATCGAACGTTTAATTCTCTATTACAATTTGTGAGGACAGCTAATAACGCAATTTGATTCAGAAATTCATTATTATAGACCAATATAACAGTATTTGGATCAAAACCACTCCTTAAATCCCTGAACTGTCGGAAAAAGTCACTAAACACATCATAACTATATTCTGGGTTAATTACAATCCCATCAATTTTTTGGGAAATTAGATCATCAATATGTTTCCAACCAGGGCCTAGAGAACCAAGTTCAACATTCTCTAAATTCTTTATTTTTCGACTTCCTTTTCCATCAATCTGAGCTAAATCCATACGAATATAACGTAACATATATGCCTTTTTTATTTCATCAAGGTATAGATGACCTCCCAATCCGATTGAAGATATGAGATCAAACCAAAAATGTTCTCCTACGATCTTATGGCCATCTTTACATGTATTCTGAAACTCTAACTGTTTCAACTCATCATACAAATCTTTAGTTCTCTGAATAAACTGTTTATTTTCTAAAGAGGGAATGCTTCCATTGTAAAGACCCTCACAAAGGAAATAAATTCGAAAATCTTCATTTTGAGTGGTGAAAAATCCGATCCCTTCAATATTAGGCAACTGGAAACCATATGCTCCTGCTATGCAACACTGTTGAGTACTTTCAATACTTTCCAAGGTTAGGGTCAGCGCAGAGAAAAGAGCTCCACCAAGTTCAGGTTCTATTTCTGTCCCTACTCTGAAATTGCAATGGCCAATGATTTGGCCACAATAACGATGTTGAATCCAAACTTGAGATATTAAAACCATAGAATCTCCCTCC
>JAEOTC010000277.1 GCA_016840035.1 Candidatus Hodarchaeota archaeon
AGGGTATAGGTACAGAATTAATGAAATATTTAACATATCTCGCTAAATCAGCAGGTTTACTAGGTTTTAGCGCGGAAGTATTGCTTGAAAACAGAGGAATGCTCGCTTTATTTGAAAAATTATTCCCTACCCTGAATAAACGCCTTACTGAAGGAGTTTATGAACTAAGGATGTCCTTTTGACCGTTATCTGCAATTTGATAGGAAATCATTTCTAGATATGAACGAAAGGATAATTAATATTATAAACGAATTTAATTCAAACTATTAGTGCAAATATTTGCATAGAATCAAACAATTCTTGAGCCAATTGCCGTAGGTTATGGAGAACACGTATCGTATGCCAGAAATCAACGCTCCTCACATTAAACATTTATTTGAGCCGAAATCAATTGCAATCATCGGTGCTTCATCGAATCCAAATAAAATTGGCTATAAAGTAGTCGATAACATTGTAGCCTCTGGATATCAAGGAAAAGTCTATCCAGTCAATCCAAAGGGTGGAGAAATCCTTGGAATCAAGGTTTTTTCATCTATAGAATCGATTAATGATACGATTGACCTTGCTACGGTATGTATACCAGCAAAATTTGTTCATGACACATTAAAAGAGTGTGCGAAGAAAAAAACGAAGTTTGTATCCATAATCACAAGTGGTTTTTCTGAAGTAGGAAATCTACAGGAAGAGTTAGAGCTAGTTAAGCTTGCCAAAGAATCTGACATGCGTTTACTTGGCCCAAATATTTTCGGAATTTTTTCAGCGAAGGCCCCTGTTAATGCAACATTTGGTAATAAGCATATTGAACATGGATCAGTTGCAATTGTCACACAATCGGGAGCTTTAGGTGTAGCAATGATTGGCAAAACTGCTACTGAGGGAATAGGCTTATCCGCTATTGTTTCGGTCGGGAATAAGTGTGATATAGATGAGGCGGATTTAATTGAGTATTTCATTACTGATAATAATACAAGAGTAATTTTACTCTATATCGAGGGACTTAAACGCGGAGATAAATTAACTCAAGTTCTTGAACGTGCAACGAAAATTAAACCAGTCATTGTTATAAAATCTGGACGATCTAAACGTGGAGCGATGGCTGCAGCCTCGCATACTGGATCTCTTGCAGGTGCAGATAACGTATTTACTGATGTAATCGCACGACAAGTTGGGGCATTACGAGCATTAAGCGTCCAAGAAGCATTGAACTGGGCAAAATTCCTGGCCATCCAAAAGAACCTTCCAACAGGAGAAAATGCTGTCATTGTTACAAACGGTGGAGGAGTTGGTGTTCTGGCCACTGACGCGTGTGAATTATATGGAGTAACTCTCTATGATGATCGTGAAGTATTGAAAGAAATATTTACACCAGTTACACCTTCTTTCGGATCAACCAAAAACCCAGTTGATATAACAGGGCAAGCCTCAAATGAAATTTACGAACAGGCTCTTCAAGCGGCATTAGATAGTCCAGAGATACATTCTGTAATAGTTTTAGGTTGTGAAACAGCAATCTTTTCTGCAGATCAACTAGCTGCAGTAGTCCAAAAACAATACTTAGATAAAAAACCTGACAAGCCTGTGGTATTCTCATTTTTTGGGGGTGGTGAATTTGAACAAGGACTGTTCACATTAAAATCAAAAGGAGTACCCATATTTTCCGATGTATACGAAGCTGCAAGCTGTCTAGGAGCTCTGTATAAACACTATCATAACATTTTGAATGTTGAAGATGAGCCCTCTGGCGAAGACGAACCCGAAATCGATGTACAAACAATTCAAGCAGTAATTGATGAAGTTAAGGCAGATGATAGGCGGTTTTTACTTGTTCCTGAAGCCTTAAGGGTTATGGAAGCTGCAGGTATACCTACACCAAAGAGTTATGTAGCGAAGAATCTTGAAGAGGCCATTCATTATGCCGAAGAAGTGGTTAGCTATCCAGTTGTTATGAAGATTGTTTCCAAAGATATTATTCATAAGTCAGATGCTGGTGGAGTAGCTCTTGATTTAGAAAATCGTGAAGAACTTTTGGATGCATATGAAGCGATAATCGCTTCGGCACGTAGATACAAGCCTGATGCAAAAATTGAGGGTGTAGAAATTGTCAGAATGATTAAAATGGATGAAGCAATGGAGACTATCATCGGAGCTAGAATAGATACTACATTTGGCCCAACTGTTATGTTTGGTTTGGGTGGAATTTATGTTGAAGTCTTAAAAGACGTTGCTTTTCGTGCAGTTCCAATAAAACGATCTGATGCCATTGAGATGATCCAACAAATTCGCTCTTATCCATTATTATTGGGAGTGAGGGGAGAGAAAGCTAAAGATATCGGAGGATGTATAGATATCATTCTTCGATTAAGTAAAATTATCCAATCATGTAAAGATATATCTGATATTGAAATTAATCCAGTATTAGTATTTGAACAGAATCAAGGAGTTCTAGCAGTAGATACTCGTATATTATTAAATCCCTAAAGGTGAACAAAGATGAAAAGGATTGTGGTTGCTTCCACGCATAAAGAAGCAGGAAAAACCAGTATAATTATAGGTATTGCAAAAGCACTTTCTAAGCAAAATGTTTCGTGTGGATACATGAAACCCTTGGGAGATCGATTGCTCTATCAGAAGAAACGACTCTGGGACTACGATGCTTCTTTAGTTTCTAGTATTTTAGACCTAACTGAAAAACCTGAAGATATTTCACTTGGTTTTGACCATAATAAACTACGTTTTATGTATGATGAAAAATCAACTAAAAAGAAACTCAAAGATGTCTGTGACAAGGTGAGTAAAGACCATGATGTTGTCCTAATTGAGGGTGGTCAGAATCTTGCCTTTGGTCATTCCGTATATTTAGATCCAATGACAATAGCTTCAACTGTAGATGCAAAACTCCTTCTAGTATTAAGTGGTGATGGAAGTGAAATTGCAGATGAAATTGTTTTCCTCAGAAAATGTGTACTCTCAAGTCCTGAAAGTCTTATTGGGGTGATAATAAACCAGGTAAAAGATGTCGACGAGTTTAAGAATATTTATTTGGATCTCTTTGAGGAATTAGAAGTTCCAATTTTAGGAATAATTCCCTATGAGGAAATTTTGACTCG
>JAEOTC010000129.1 GCA_016840035.1 Candidatus Hodarchaeota archaeon
ATTACTGGTACACAGATGCGTATATGATTGGAAGTATTTACGCATTATTCGCAATCCTGCTGGGAGCAATCATTTTCCTTTATCTTTTCCAAAAATTCTGGTATTTCATGGTAATTCGAGGTATGGAATCGGATTTGTCAATCCAACAACAACTGATTCTAACACGAAAGTATGGGAGTTCTGGTTCATTAGGATTTGTTTTTCTTATCTTAATCCATGTATTAGCCCAAACAGTCCTTTATTCGGTCGTTGGACCCTTCCCCATTTCAGATATGATTTTTCGTGAGGGGTTTACAAATGCACCCATTGATCCAATTGCTTTCTTAATTTATTCTATCTTTGAAGTGGGAATATATCTTCTATTGATTATTTATGCGATTACTCATTATGGAAAAGCTGTAAACTTGGTTACTAGTGGTCCATATCAAGCTCAGCAGCAAGAAATTAGATCAATTCCATCTGCAACAATAGCAAGGAGTCAAAACTTAGCAAATAATATTCTGACCAAAAATGTGAAAGGAGTGTCAATACAACATAAGGGAATTCAGTTGTTTAGTGAAGTCATAGATGGTCACAGTCTGCTATTCTATCAAGACGACTCTGATAGAATTCCTGTTGCAATGAATTTTGCGTTGCATTTTCCAAAAGAGTATGTACCTTTATCTAAGGATCATTCAACTCAAGTAAAAGTTCCTAACGCTGATCAAATAGAGCGATTCATACTATTAACCGAGGATATAGAAGTTACGACATAAACCAAGTGAAGCTCAAACAATTTATTTTTTGTAAATAAGTACAAAAATCCCTCATTAACTGGTCGGTATCAGTTGAAATTAGGTGGATTCCTCCCAAAAATCTGATAAACAGTCCGAATATAAGGCATATTTCCTTCTGATCGTAGCTACTTTAATTTGGGGAGGAAGCTGGCCTCTTGGGAGATGGTTAGTTTCAGAAGAAGTCGGAGGGGATACCATTCCCCCCTTAATGATTGGAATCCTACGGTATCTTATCGTAATCTTGGTATTATTCTTCTTATTACGTTGGCAGGAGGGTTCAGTTAATACTACTACCGCAATCAATCATCGAATACCCTTAATCCTGATGGGGCTAACTTCTGTAACTATCTATCAAATCGGATATTTATATGGGGAATATTATACTCATGCGAGTGATGCAAGTCTAATTGTGGCAACAAATCCAATTTGGGTCTTCATTCTATCTGGACTTTTTCTAGGGGAAGGATTTGGATGGAATAAAGCCCAAGGTATCCTCCTAGCATTTCTTGGTGTCTTCCTAGTAGTTATCTTTTCCCCAAATAAGGAAGCCCCCGATCCATTGTTAGGAGATATATTCATCCTTTTTGCCGCTTTAGGTTATTCGGCATATACAGTTATTTATAGAAAATATATGAATGGCTTTGATACACCTTCTGAAAAACCCACCTCACTTTTTGTGATCACCTGGGTTTCGTTTTTTGGTTTTCTGTTTACTACACCAATTTCGTTATTTTTAAATCCTGAATACCTGAATCCACTTCAATACTTCCAAATTCCATATCGTATCTGGATCGGGGCGTTATATCTATCTTTGTTATCCACGGTAGGCGCATATTGGTTTTATCTAGAAGCAATAAAGAGATTGAATGCTAGCAGAGCAGCTATATTCATTAATTTAGTCCCTTTATGGGGAGTTTCTTTATCAGTTATCTTCTTAGGGGAATTAATAGATCCATTAATACACGTTTCAGCATTTTTATTAATTTCAACTGGAATTTATCTTGTAAACCTCGGGAAGAATAACGAGTCGACTGGAAAATCTTCAATCTAGGGATTTTTAGATTTACTTTTTTCTCGCTGAATTGAGTTCTTATGGCCGAATATACATTTCTCCTACAAATAGGATTGATCTTAACAATAGGTGTTATTGGTTCAAATGTTTTAAAGAGAGTTAATTTCCCTGAAATACTAGGTTTCCTTCTAGTAGGAGTTTTTCTTAATCTATTCTTTGTATTAAGTGGCCACGATGTTGAATTTTCAGAACTTCTGGATATTGTTGTTGCAGTAACACTAGGGTTTATTGGTTTCAATTTAGGTTCTGAAATAGATTGGGATACGATCAGAAATTTATCAGCGAAAATAGTTATTATTTTACTCTTTGAATCTCTTCTTACATTTGTAGCTGTGACACTGATCGTCTATGCTCTATCATTCCCGCTTCATATCGCCATAATTTTTGGTGCACTGGCATCTGCAACTGCTCCTGCAGGAACAGCCGCGATATTTTGGGAAAACCATTGTATTGGCCCATTAACAACCGCTACAATGTTTATCCTCGCTCTAGATGATATCATAGCAATAATTTTGACAGATTTAGCAATGGATTATTCTACAATTTATTATAGTGGACATACCATTAATTTCTCTGAATTATTCTTTCCAATAATATTTGATCTGACAGCTTCTTTTCTATTGGGCTTTACAGCAGGAATATTGATAGTTTATGCTTTAAACCGAGTCGAAGATCATGGGAGATATGTGAGTCTAGTCGTAGGAGCGATCTTTATTTGTATTGGTACTGCAAGTATTCTTCATATTTCATATATTCTCCCTACAATGATATTCGGAATAACAGTTTCTAGCCTTTGTAAGAAACCAGATATTGACTATCCGACGAAAAAAGCACTCCAAGAAGTCCTTGGGCTTACTTCCCCAAAAATTATGGAAATCATCTATGATAAGAAACAAAATGGAGAATTCAAAGATGAACCTCACCAGATTTTTCACGAGGTATTTCGATTATCCACTCCGATTATTGCTTTATTCTTCATTCTCATTGGGATAAGTCTTGATTTAACATCTCTCTTTGATATAGGGCTAATTGGAATGATTTACATGCTTACACGAACAATCGCAAAAAGTGGAGGGGCATATCTAGGTGGTTTTGTAGCAAACGCACAACCTGTTGTGCAAAAATATCTCGGATTTTGTCTTCTATCTCAAGCAGGAGTGGCCCTCGGACTTGCGGTAATCATCTCAGAACATTTAGCTCAATTTGGTACAGAAGCGGGAATGCTTGGAATCTTCATTCTGAATACAATCACCGCTAGTACAATAATATTTCAAATTTTTGGACCTATAGCAATTAAATGGGCTATTGACCAATCTGGAGAAAGTAATGGCCCGTATTGTGAGTGAATTTTAATATTCCAAGAGAATCTCGGCTTTTCTATTTTCGTTAATTTCTTGGATCTAACCAAGTCACTCTCCATTCAGCGACCTGTTCTCCACGAACTCTAGCCATCCAGATACTTGGACCGGTGAGACGTGGTTCATTAGAGCAAGTAGAATAACCAATCATAACAACAACGTCATCAGTGACTGTTACAGAGGTGAAAATGTTTCGATAATCAGGATATCTTTCAAAAAACTGTCTCCACCCCTCTTTCATGTTACTATCAATCTCTCCAGCGTAATCTATAAATATATGATCATCAGCCATTAATTTCACTAAACCGCTGTGGTCTTGCTGGTTTATCTTTTCATTAAATTTTAATGCTACCATCATGACATCGAAAGCATTCACGTTAATACAACCTTCTTGAATTATTTTTAATTTTGAACTTATTCATGAACTAGGTAGAGAAGATGTTTCGGCCTCTTTAATAAAGCTAGAAGCCAGAGAAACATATTCTAGGAGTCGAGTTTGTTCAATCCTTTCTTTTAAAGGGGCATTTCGTTTAATTAACTCGGACCATTTATCTAGTTCTCTAACAAGCAACCTTCTCTCACGATCTACCATTCTTTTGATCCAAATTATCTCTAAATCTTCAGTGTATACTTTTGCATCCTCTAATATCTTCTCTGCTTTCTTTAGATCCCCATCAATCAAAGCGAATTTTGATTTAAGGACAAAAGTCTGACTAACCATTTCAGCTGATTTTGTTTTTTCCGACAAATCATTCATCTGCTCTAAAAGCTGTTTAATGTCTTGAAATGCAGCTGACTCACCATATAATTTGAATTCAAAGAGTAGCAAGTCACATAAATTCATTAACACGTAATAATGTAAATCAACATCATTAAATTCCTCTTTTGACAACTCTTGAAGAATTTCTTGTGCTTTTACCTTCTCAATTATACGAGGATTCATTTTTAGAACTAATGCTCTTCCATATCGTTTCAACTGATTCAGGAAAAGGTTAGAATCATCCTTGATAGACTCATACATTATCTTTGAGTACGCCATGGCTTCTTCTCTCTCACCCTGATTATGATGGCATAATAACAGATTATGTGCAGCTCTAACTACACCTTCCCAATTCCTAGTCTTATTAGAAAGCTCAAAGCTATTTTTGCTATATTTTAACGCTTTGTGTGTATTGCCATTTCTAAGATGGATGAAACCGATATCACATTGTGTGATAGCAACATCGAATTCACTACCGATTTCGCGCCATAACTGTAAACTATTCTCCATGTACTCTAAAGCCATGGAAATTTTGCCCAATAGACTATAAAAAAGACCTATATTTGATAAATTGATAGCAAGATCGCGTTTATTTCCTACCTCCTCAAATAAATCTCGACTTTGCTTCATATATTCAATAGCAAGTTCTATTTCACCTAATCTACTATAAAACGTCGCGATGTTATTTAAACAACCAGCAATAAAGTGTTTGTTTCCCGATTCTTTAGCTAACTCTAAGCCTTGAAACGTAAATTCAAGGGCCTTCCTCAAATCTCCTTTTATTTGAAAAATTACGCCTTTATGTCTTTTAAATACTGAATCCTTCCCGATGAGTGTTTTAATTTTTGGTAAACTTGCTAACAGAACCTCAGCTTCGTTTATAGTATTCAGACTCTCGTTATGATTTCCCATACGCCACAAGGTCTCTTGTTTTATCAATAGCGCATCGATAGAAAGAAAGTTTCTTTTATGTAACTTGGATTTCTTAAGAACGTTTTCCAATAATTCTAAACTGTCG
>JAEOTC010000130.1 GCA_016840035.1 Candidatus Hodarchaeota archaeon
AAACCCAGAATATTGGGATATATGGATTTTTATCTATAAAAGGAGTTCATCCTGAAGGAGAATTAACTGAGAACCTCGCAAACTCTGAAACAGAGGCAAACTACTGTGTTAATCTTACACTAGCCGCAATAGAATATTTAATCGAGAATTTTATGAGATCTGAATTCTATTCATCTGATTAATCAAAAGCTAGATAATCAAATTTCAAACATTCATTGCTGAAACAATAATCATTTGGATCTAAGTTTTATTACTTAAGGAAATGTCGTCAAACCAGCCTTTGACGACACAGAGTGGACAGTTAAGCTCTCATTCATGCTCACTTTCCCTCTTTTTCCCTTACTATCTCGATTAATCGCTCTAGTTTTTTACTTACACCTAGCTTTCCACACAATCTTGTTAAATAATTTAGATTTAACAAATTTTCTTGGGCTATGAAAACGACTAATGCGTCTTCTAAATCCCTATCTGAACCAAAGTGTAATTTGTGGGCAATTAGACTTTCTGGTGATCCAAACCGTATTGTTTGTCCTTTAAAAGTTATTTTTTTTGAGGTATCAATTGTTTCTCGGTCTAGACTTGAATACACTCCTTTCAAATCTATCCTATACACAGGTGATTCCATAGCTTGAATTGTTGCATGTGAAAGCTCTCGAAAAGCTTCTTGTAAATCACGTACAGATGTTATCAATTCTTTATCTTGAAGATAGTTAACAAATTCGCTTATATTAAGGATTTTCTGATCTAGAATTATATCTATATCATATGTTGATCGTCCTCGTCCCCAAACGATCGCTGAAAATCCACCGACGATCGCATATGGAATTTTATTAGTATTTAAATACTTGGTAACATATAGAAGCAATTCTTCAATCTTCAGAGTTGATGTCTCCCTCAGATGTATTATTAGCACTAAATAATTCTTCACTAAATTTTAAGAATTCAAAGGCAAGTTTTAGTCTTTGTTCAGGTGGAACTGTTCTTGTATTTTTTCCCTCTAGTCTCAAATCGTTCAACCGATTTTCGCTGAAAGAAAACATCATTTTTTACTCCTTATTATCGAGTTTATTTTTGAATAAAGGTAATAATAGTTATCTCCGTGGTTTTTATATATATATCTATCAGAGAGACCATGATCGAACTCTAGAAACCATCTATTCTATTTATAATGGGCTTTATAACCTTATTTTTGATACAAACTCCAATGCAACTTCAATAGTTAACTCATAAACAATTAATTTTTCAAACTAAAATGTGGAAAAATCATTTATGGCTGGTTTGATGACATTTAGTATTTATTGATCGATAGCTGTGGTATTGGTTTAAGCCTTTTTCCAAAGAATATCCCTGAAAAGAGCGGAAGTGCTTCTAGAAAGAAACTTAAGCGGTAATTAGGCTTCAAATATTGATAAAATCCTACGAAAATCAGACAGCTCATGTACTTGTCTGACAAATATAGTCATGAACCCAAATTATTCATAGGTTTTTATTTTAGCTGTTTGAAAAGGAGGATTTTTCCGAGAAGAGAGTCTCTTCCTAGATCGGTTAATTTTTCTTCCGATAGCTTGGCAATTATAGTTGATATTGGGATATCATCTGGAAAATTCAATATTTCCTGCATTTTTAATAGCTCAAAATTTAATTCATTTACTTGACTAAAATTCATGAGTTGAAGATCTAAAGCCCTTCTCACCTCTTCCAACCTTAAATAAAGCGCATTAAGATCTTGAACCGACATTGAATTTGGTAAACCTAATTCTTCTTGCATTAGCTTGAGGATTTGCCATGTCACCATAATTTTTGAATCAGAAGTCTCAGAATACATCTTCAATTTTTTCAGATCGGTAGTTTCAGCAATTATCTGTCTTTGGAGAGCCGTTGCATTCACATCCAGATCATTGGTAAAATAGTAGTTTTATTGAATTGGACAGTCTAACCTATTTTCGGAACATTGACACATATAATCAGTCGTAATACAAATGTGACATGACTAGGGCTGGAGATAAACACCTCAGAATTCGTTCATTAAACATCCAAAACGAGATATCTATCGAGTCTGATTATCGTCAAACATAATCTCAAAAAATTAAGGGAGAAAGTCCCTCAATTCACATTCTAGAATCTAATCTCTACAATCCGACAAAACGTATCAATTTCTGCTTTAATAGATCTACATTATTATCAATCTTTTTAAATAAGGGCCAAATTTCTTCTTTCTTTTGATAGTGTTTTGTCGGATTAACTTCATGAGTAATTCTTAGAATAAAGAGTTCTTTATTATTCTTATTTAAAACCCCCTCATCTATCTGCTGATATTTTCTTTAGAATAATTTTTATATGAATATTCGTACCATAATTCTGTTAGATGGAGCTATATGACTTATATTCTTTGACATCACTAGTATACCAGACGAGTATATGAGGAGAATCTAAACATTAACCAATCTTAGGACATTACGTTTTCTCCACTAATAAAATAAGGATCTTGAGGAAATTGTTTGGGAAACGCGTCCAACAGAAAAAGTATGCCCTATTCTTCTTGGTCATTTTACTCCTACTAAAATTTATTTCTATCCAATTCTTGAACGCTTCATTCTCAACTTCAGATGATTCCATCTTAAATGTTAATTCTAAGGAGAATCTTGGAAGAATGGACTCAAGTTGTCGAAAATTGACCTGTGTGAAAACAAAAACTCCCTCTTTGGCTTTGAAACGATGGTATGACACTAAGTTTTTCTTTCGGAAGAACTTCACAATACCTACATCAAACATATATGGGGATTTAACAGATTTTCCTATATTACTTGATGTATATGATAAAGATCTAAAAGATATTACTTTATTTAATAGCTCTGATCTCCTTTTCACGAACAAATATGGTAAAATCCTCCCTTACGAAATAGAACTGTTTAATCCAGAGTATAATGAGACTCATTGTCACCTGACCACATGGGTCAAGACAAATCTGACTACCACAGGTGAAAATATTCTTTCAATGTATTATGGAACCAATACTTCGTACACTCAAAATTATCCTGAAGAAGTTTGGAATAATCAATACCTCGGAGTATGGCATTTGTCTGAAAACTCAGGACCACGTTATGATTCGACAATTAACAATCTTGATTTGAGTCCGCAGTATTATAATAATGATGAAGCAACTAATGGTTTGATTGGAGGAGCAGATAATTTTGATGGAATTAATGATTATCTAGAGACATATAAATTCCCAACTGAGATAGGATTGGGTGGAATAAATAATAAAACCGTGAGTATGTGGATTTTTACAAAGGAATTTTCTACTGGAGGGCTTTTTGAATTTGGACAATTTGCCACTAGACGCTTTTTTTCATTACGTACCAAAAACTCCTCGAATGAGTGGGAAGCAGATTGGTGGGGTTCACGTGATTCTTTCTCTTTTCCTTCTGAAAACTTGTGGATCCACCTAGTAATTACCTACAACAATGGTACATTGAAAATCTATGCTGATAGTGAGTTATTGGTAAACAGTACACAACAGCTGAATATTGGAGGAAAAATAACCTTAAAATTTGGAACTTCCTTAAATAAGTCATTTTCCGGAATAATAGATGAGATTCACCTTTCTAAGAATGTTCAATCAAAAGAATGGATAAAAACAGAGTATTTGAATCAGAAAGATCCGTCAAGGTTTTTTTTACGAGGAAATCAAGAGATGGACACTACACCCCCTTCTATACATAATTTTGGAATTGATAGTCAAGGAAAGGGGAGTGTTAATTTCTTTGCAATTGTAGAGGATGATTATACAACAGTGAAGGACGTTACAATTAAAGTTGGGGACTCATATTTCCAGATGGACCAAAATTCTTCTGGATTCTGGGTTTATAATTACTCTCGAGTTTTCTATGGCGAAGAGCTTGTATATCAAATTTTCAATACATCGGATTTTTTTGGCAATTCTCTTTCTGAACCGTCAGAAGAAAGAAAATTTGTTTATCTTATCGATCAAGAACAACCTCAAGTTAAAAAGCTATTTTTCATCGTAAATAATGATATTAGCCCAACCAATCTTACTTTTTATTCTGAAATTGAGGAGTATGGATCAGGTATTAAAAATGTCACATTGTATTATTGCTTCGAAGAAATTAAGAACAATCAAACGGGAAAGGGTGCATCCATAATCCAAATAGTGAATTTTACATGGTCGCAGACTTTAATGGACTTTGAAAATGAGAGCAAGGGCACATATTTATTCAGGAAAACAATTCCGTTTCTGCAAAATGAAACTACTTGGAAGATATATTATCAGATAGAAACATCTGATAAGAGTGGGAATATAAATGCCGATTCTTTCTTTATCAACCCAGAAAACGCGTTACAATCCTTTATCAGTTATAATTCTTTACCCACCCATAATAACTCATTGATAAATAATTTAGAACAATATATATTATTAATTACAATATTTTTTCTTATATTCCTTCTGTTTTCAGGCGTTTATGCAAAATTTATCCGAAAACAACGTCATCTTGGAATAGACTCGAATTTCGTTTCAGATAAGTCTAGTCATGTGAGCGATAAAGCCCTTAGAAGAGTAATTGATAGCCATACAGCTGGAATTGTCCTCTCCTATTTTGACCAACAAAAAGGCCCAACACCCATTTTATCAGTCCCAATATCCCTGGAAAATGAAAGTAAC
>JAEOTC010000131.1 GCA_016840035.1 Candidatus Hodarchaeota archaeon
ATCCTCAATCCCGTGTTGTTGTTTGGGAATATATTCAAAATTTGCCTAAACAGGGAAAAACCGTAATTTTAACCACCCATTTTATGGAGGAAGCTGATCGACTTTCAGATCGGGTAGCGATAATTGATCATGGTAAAGTACTTGTTTTAGACTCACCTAAGGCTTTGAAAAATTCTATTGGTGAGGGTGATCTAGTCGAGTTTACACTTGCACAAGCCGATGATGTGCATTTGGAACAAATCGCCTCTTCCTTGAAAAATTTTAATGGGGGATCGTTAATACAAGACGTTTATGTTTCCTCTGGTCGTGTGATCATGCGGTCTAAAGATGTGATCTCTAATCTATCTAGGATATTGAATCACATGGAGGATCATGGTGCGGAAATAGAAAATATGGCTATACGAAATACTACGCTAGAAGATGTGTTTATCCATTTAACTGGGAGAGCTTTACGCAATTAAGGAAGAAATATTAAATGCTGCCATTAGAAATTGCGAAACGATTCGGGAAGGAACTCATCCGAATGAAAATATCATTGGCTGTATTACTAGCTCTACCAGCTTTTATGGCATTCATGTTTTGGTTTGCTTTTAATACGACAGGACTTGGTACAGCGGAAACATACATTTTGGGAGTCGTAAATGATGATGAAGGAATTGCAGACGATTTAGCTGAATATTTCCAGGGTTTTCTCTCAAATCAGACCTTGAACAATGGCTTTGCTTTTGATTTTATTCAGACCCTTAGGTCAATAAATTATACAAATGAGGAAGGTGTGCCAGGAAATATTCCAATTTTTAGCATAGAAGAGTATAATAATACAGAAATTGCATTAAACAATACTGATCCGAAAAGTGATGTTGAATCAAGAGAAGTTGATGCAGTACTATATTTTCCAGAAAATTATTCTAATACAACACTCTCTGCAGTTAATAATGCAAATTTTATACAAACAGGCATGTATCTCGATGATAATCCTTCCTGGTTTGGGCCTCCAATTCCAAGAACCGATAATGGTGAATTAACAATTATAGGAGATGAAGGATATACTCGGTATACGATAGTAAAAATGATCTTGGATAAAATCTTGACTGGATTTACAGAGAATGTCCATAATTTTCAATTTTCAGGAGGGAATATCGAGTACCAGATCAGTTCTGTTGCCCTTAAAGACTATAGTATCTTTGATACGATAATGCCAGGAATCCTCGTGTTTGGAATCTTAACACAATCAGGAATGTTAGCTGCGTTTCTTGTGAACGAGTTTGCGGAAGCAAAAACCATCACTCGAGTAAGGTTGTCTCTCATTAAACCTTGGGAATACATTACTGGAGTCACCATCTATCAATTTGTTATTTCATTTTTCCAAATGGGAATTCTCTTCATTTTGCCTATTCTATTCTTTGGGTTCCGTCCTGCTGGGAATTTATTAGAAGGATTCTCTGTACTTCTAGTAACAACGATCTTTACAACAGGTCTAGGCTTTGTGTTAGCTGGAATCTTCACTTCTCCAGATACAGCGGGTCAATCTTCAGGTTTTCTCATGACTCCCATCGCATTCATGTCAGGAGCATTTATGGAAATCCCTACCATCACGTTATTTTCAAATGCTATACCAACAGCTGCAGGAATTTCTCGTGATTTTATCTTATGGGACATAATCCCTACAACACATACTGTGAATGCACTTCGCTCCATTATGTTGTATGAATTTACCATAGCAGAGGTCTGGGCAGAAATAATTCTCTTAATCGCCCCCTCTATTTTTTTACTTGCATTTGGAATGATCTTTTATGGTAAACGACGATTTACAGGAGATATCTAAATGGATATTGCAATAAAAGTCTTCATTCGATCCTTCAAACAAGTAATTCGCTCACCTGCTCGAATGACCCTAATAATAGGATTCCCCATCTTTTTCATTCTTATTTTTTCTTTTATATTTGGAGGAAGTGGGTATGGTGAGACAACTGTGTCGCTTGGAATTGTTAATCTTGATGATTCTAACTTGTTGCAATCTGAATGGGAAGAAAGTTTTGAAAATGTAACAGACGACTGGAAAGATGATGAAACGGTAAATCCCTTTACAGAAGGGTTTGGGGAACTTTTCATAAAGAGTTTAGAAGATCAGACCACCTTAGATGTTACTAATAGTACATTCAAGATGACTGAATTCGAATCAATACATGAAACGTTGTTATCAGTACAGAGCAGAGTGGTCTCTATAGGGATTGTGATTCCAAGTGATTTCTCCCTAGCAATTTTATCAGGCCTTAATGCACGAGAAATGATTTTATCTGGACAATCTATTGTGGATAATTCACTAATCCTGAATCGAAACCTAACTATAAGCATTTTAGGTGATCCTAGCTTCTTAGCGTTTCAAACTGGGCTTACAGAGGTTGAAAATGCGTTAGATAGTTTTCAATCTCAACTGTATGGAATAGAAGTCGCTGCTGGGAATTTTCACACAGTATTTGAAAATGTCGTAAGTACCGAATTAAATCAATTTGATTACTTTATCTCAGGGTTTTTCACTTTTGGATTAATCCTTACTTCCAGTGGGATTGCTGGAATTATAGGTGAAGAGCGCAATTATCGGACTCTTGAACGTCTCAAATTAAGTCAGGTAAAACCCGCAGAATACCTCCTAGGTATTTCACTCAATCAGACTGTTTTAACTATCCTCCAAGTTGCAATCATGTTCGGGGCAGCTTATCTCTTCGGATTTCAGGGTCAAGGTAATGCTCTATTCGCCGCGTCTGTCGCAATTATTACTCTCCTTCCTGTGTTAGGTCTAGCAGTCTTCGTAAGCGCGTTTGTACCTGATGGACGAGATGCCAATGGAGTGATTGCTATGCTCAGTGCACCTATTGGATTTGTTTCAGGAGCATTCCTGCCAGTACCAGAGATCCCCCTTATCCCGAATATTGTTCCTGATGGATCAGGTTCATTACGTGCGTTACAACTCTGGGATTTTTTTCCCTTTCATGCATCCACCAAGGCTATAAGAAATATTTTGCTCTTTGACCACTCCTTTCAACAAATTCTACCTGATCTAATCTTTCTGATCATTGGTGGGTTGATGTTCTTTGGATTTGGGATGTTTTTCTTCGTGAGAAGGATATTTACTCCAGAGAACTAAGAGCGAAAGTTACTCTTAGAAGAAATTCGGTAGGATAACATGGTCCTAAAGACATATGCGATTGAGACTTTCGAAATCGCTGAATGGAATGTATTGAAAGCAATTTTTCGGCTAAAACCTGAAGATTTTGAAAAACAGATAACAGAAAAACTCAATCCAATCCGCTGGGTAATAGGTCATTTGACACTTCAGATGGATACAGTTTTTAATGGGTTTTGTTACGGTAAGGAGCTCCTAGATAAGGAATTTCGCGAGTATTTTGAAATGAGGATAGAAGATAGAAAAGAACATGAATTTCCAGTCTCCTATGCAGAATTAATTGACATATTCCTTGAATTTTCTCAATCTAGTCGTGATTACTTGGATTGCTTGTCTGTTGAGAAATTTACCAAATTACCTGAGAATAACATGAAGAAAAATTCTGAAACCATTGCTGAATTGGTACAACGTGTTTCTTTACACTTTTTAGGTCACACTGGGCAAATCTATCAGATTAAACGAGAACTTGGAAAAGGGGGAGCATTTGTCATGGGTGTTAAGAAAAAAAATCGTACAGATAGTCGGAAAAAATGGATAAACTGGTGGACTAAGAACAAAAGTAAGTATGAGTAAGAATAAACGAGGATCAAAACAAAAAGTATTGAATAATCTCCGATAAAGAAAAAAGATCTAGTTATTTCAATACTAGAATAAGATGAAAATCATCATCACAAATGGATTCTATTCTGGTGAGGAGTATCGTGAATCATCACGATTTTCTATTGA
>JAEOTC010000132.1 GCA_016840035.1 Candidatus Hodarchaeota archaeon
AGGTAATAATACCTGGGAGAAATCTCGTGTTCAACAGTAGAGCATGGAGATTTCTTGATTAAGACTTGACATGCCTTATTTTGCTTCAATTTTATCTTTTGAATGCTTAATTTTTGTCTTAGAGCAGTTATTTTATTTTTCACTGTTTCTTTTTCTAAAGAAGGAAATGCTGCAAATTGTCTTAGAGTAGGAGGACTTTGAAAAATACGTCTCACTACCCGGACATAACTTTCTTCAGCGATTCCTTTATACCTGGTCGCTGCGACTCGTGCTTTGGCCCGAATTGGAAAATAAGGTACCTCATGTCTTAAATATTCTTTTTCAACCTTTCGTTCAAGCTTGTTAATCCACTCGTGAATATCCTTTAAAGCTCGAATTAATGTATTACCCCAGTGAATGGTTCGTTGAGGAAGATGAGAGGGTGGTTTGAAGGAGATATTTTCGAATTCTTTTTTCTTCTTTTTGAAATAATCCTCCATTTTAAGAGATATTTCTTTTTCTTGGTGAAAAAAACTAATGATTAGGTCATTAACCTCATCGAAGAGTTCTTCAGCCCGTTTTTTCTGTTGACGATAAGTATGGATAATCACAGAATGTAAGATGGTCCATTTCGTAGCAGAAAATCCATAGAATTTCGTGGTCTGGAACAACCATTCTGTGCTCGCAAAATAGAAAGCTTTGAAGAGCTCTTCTGATATAGGGGGTTGTAATCGTTGGGAAAACAAGGGAGGAAGTACCTCTCGCATAAATTCTCGAAAAGAATGAATGAATAGCTTATTTTCTAAGAACCACCTTCCTAGTGTGGTTATTTGAAAGTGATGACGATCAATCAAGCCTAGATACCGAAGTTCCTTAACATAAGTAGGTATCTTCTCTAGATATTTCTTCGAAATAAACGATGAGATCCAATAATTCTCAATCAGCTGATAAAATTCCGCTTTATGGCGTCGTTTTGCAACCAAGAGGAGAACACTTGCAAATAGTAATTCTTGTTGCTTCTGTTCTGAGTTTAATGGCTCCAAATGAAATGGACAAGGAGGATGGTCGAGTATGCTCCTAATAGCTGCCTCTTCTATTAAAATTGGTCGAAAAAAACTTACATTCATCTCAGGAGCAAGATGTCTTACTATAGCAATTAGATTAAGTAAATTCTCAATAAACGGTTGTGGAACCCAGGGGATTAGTTCATCTCCCAGATCTAAAATTATTCGATCATAAGTTTGTAATCTCTCAGTGTCGAGGGTGTGTATCTTATCTATCGGTAGAAAAACAGGTGTTAGTTCTCTGGGATACTCAAGAAAGGATTTATCTTCGCGAAATGCCTCCCACATTTCTTCTTCAAGTGTACTTGAAATAACAAGTATTTTTTGTTTTAATGTAAGTTTTATTGCAATTAGCATACTCAGAGTCAGACGATGAATGCTGAGCCAAACGATTTTTCCTTCTAGATCTTGTTTGAGCTTATCAATCTCGTAGTGTTTCTTGTCAAATGGAGCACCTGAAAATAAGAACTGTTTTTCAGGAAATTTATCATATTCTTTGGTAATTTTTTCATTCTCTAGCTTGGATATGGAGAAATCTTTTCGGAATTGAAAGGTAATGTCAGCAGCAGATAATATTTCCCACTGGGTCTTTTTAGAATCTGTTGTTAGACCTGTGACAGGAGAAATCTCTGACAGTTTCCCTATCTGTTCAGCCAACCAATTATAAAACACAGAGTTTTGAGGATTTTGAGTAAAAAATCCATACCCACACCAAAGGGTCAATAGAGGAAGAAGATGAGTATGAAATTCAAGTAATAAATCAAGTTGATAACAAATTCGATCCAAATTGATGAAGATCAGGCATGTTTTTGGAGTTTCAATATCCGTTTTCGTAAAAAAAACACGTGCTTGTTGCGGAGTAAAACCCCAGAATTGAACTAGTCTGTCTTCCTGTTCAAATAGGTAAGTCCAACCTTCAATAGAGGAAATGAACGGATCCGGTAATTTAGGATAAAGATGAGTAAGTAAGATATGTTTCCTTGCTATCTCTGTCCCAGTTATTAAGGGCTTGATGTAGAAAGGAGTAAGAATTTTTTTGTCAACCTCACTGAAAATGAAGATAAAACGGTCAAATTCGTTGAAATGTGAGTGAAGAAATGACTGAAGAGACGATTGATTAGTAGAGAGATTGGGTTCGAAAGTGACATGGAAAAGATCAGGGGGATAGACAACAAAAGGCGTCTCGAAAGGGAACGAACGATTTTGAGCGGTGATTTTTTTTAACTTCCTTCTATGACGTCCATTGCTAAGAATATTAAAGAATTACCTGATTTTTGCTATTCAAAACTATTTAAAGGATTATAGTACTCGTACTATTGTATCTTATCTTATTATGAGGATATTCATTATGAATCTAAAACTGAATAAAAAACTTTCTCCTATCTTCTCTTCAATGACCACTCAAGAACTATCTGTTAGACAATTATTACTTCAGGCTAATATTCCTTTTATATTTCAACAAAGATTTCAGCTGAGCGACCGTTATTATGTCATTGACTTTTTCATCAAAAATTTTATTCTCTTAGAGTGTTCTTTCAGTACCATGTACAAAGTAAATACCGCATTTAAGCAAAAAGCCATTCACCTTGAAGCCAAATGCGTACAGCTCAAAAAAGAATACGATTATCTTTTTTTAGTATTGTTTGAATCTATTAAACCTGTCTGCACTAAGCTTTTAACCACTCTTCACCGTTTAATGCCGTCTATTGATCGTATCCTCACTTCCCGTCTTCACCTTCTCGAGATTTTACTAGCTCCAGAAGATCTATCATCTTTCATACCAATTACAAAATCCACAGAGACATCTCCTAAGAACATTTTACTCTCGAAACTAACCAATAGTCACGGTATTAAAACCTTAAATAGTCCTAATTTGTCATATAACAGAAATAATTCCTCTAAAGGGGGAAGTAGAGTTTGTTCGCATTCTTCAGAAGAATTAAGAAATAAAACACATTTCTCAACTTCTATCTTTGCATCTAAAAATCATTCATTCAATGTGAAAAAAGAATTCCATGATGAAATCCACAAAACAAAATCATCAGGTGATGAATAGTGTTTAACTCTGACCAATTGCATAATCAATATTATGAATGTTCTTTTCCGCTATCTAACTGGGCAATCGGAAACGACCTTTTTACCAATATAGTCTCCCAAATAGATTGTTATATGGGAACACTTCGACAACTCTATAAATGGAAGAAACAAAAACTGCTTCTAGAAAAACCTACATTAAGTTCAGCTTCTACTTTGATTTTCTGGGTTCATAAATCGATAATAGATACTGCACTGCAATTATTTGGTGTTCAGGGAGGATTTCAAGTAAATAATTCATCGAAATGTCTTCCTGATTCATCTCAATATAACAGTAAGAAGCAATCTCCACGACCAAGACGCGTTTTACTCGATATGGGATGTGATCACCCACGTTTTATTGAAGAATTAACCTCTCTAGGTTTAGAAAGGGTACGCTTATGGGATCACATAGCCGATCTTTATCATTATGAAATAATTGAACTTTGTACTTCACAGTACATCGATCTGGTTGTTACTACGAA
>JAEOTC010000133.1 GCA_016840035.1 Candidatus Hodarchaeota archaeon
AGAGACCAATTTATGCAAAAACAGCAGCTTATGGTCACTTTGGGAGAAATGATCCTGATTTCACTTGGGAAAAAACAGATGTTGCCTCACTATTAAAGGAAAATGCAGGATTTTTAGATAAGTAAGAAGTTAAAATTTTAATGAGAAACTAGACCATAATCCTGTAGATTTTACCTTGGATTTTGTAGAAACATCCTCCTCTCCTTTTACAACGAAATATCACCAATAACGTTTTCTTTTTTTTTCTATTTGCACCTTAAATTTTAAGTGGAGAATTCTATAAATGAGTCTTTGATTTTTTGTACTTGAATATAAGGTTTCATTTGTGGATTCATCAAATCAAATTTGATTTACTCGAATAATAAAATATGGAAATGTTGATTCCACAGAGATTATTTTCCTAAAGGGTGATAAAATGACATCGCAGATTCTTAAATGCACAAAATGTGATTACAAGGAACCTGTTCCAATGCATTGTAGACAACCTATGCGCATTGAGACAATAGACGGAAAGAAGCAATTAGTGTGCTGGATGGGTTCCGATTGTGGAGTTAAAGATTTATCTAAACATCATGGAACTCCGATGGTGATTGAAACACTATCTGAAGATGATTCATCATTTTCTAAAGAGATTAAGATCTCTATCGAATCGAGACAAGAAAAACCATCTATACCTCAAATGGATGAAAATAATCGTAAATCTAGACTCGAATGTCAAACTTGTGAATTCACAGAACCGATTCCTATGCACTGTAAGCAACCTATGCATTTAGAAATTGTAGATGGATTAGCAAAATTGGTTTGTTGGATGGGATCTTCCTGTGGTGTTGTGGATATTCCTACTCACTGTGGTAAACCTATGATAGTCAAGGATAGGATCTCCTCCGATAAATCTGATTTGCTAAAACTCGATGATGATGATAATAAACCAATGTCAGAAAAAAACGATCTCAAATCACATGGTGCACAGGTAAACTTAAGGACTACGAACTTTGCTATCACTGGGATGACGTGTGCTTCATGTGTAGCTTCAGTTGATAAAAAATTGAATATCGTTCAAGGAGTGCATAAAGTCAGTGTAAATCTAATGACTGAGAAGGCTAAAGTCGAATATAACCCGGAAAAAACTTCGATAGACCAAATCATCAGTGAAATTGAGAGTATCGGTTATGGAGCAAAACCAATACTCCAAGCTCGAAAGGTAGAAGATCGTGAGAAACTGGCACGTGAAAAAGAATATCGACACCAAAAGTTCAGATTATTTGCTGCAATAATTCTCACCATCCCCATATTTGTATATAGTTTAGGATATGTTCTTGGACTAAGAATTCCACTCCCAGATCTGTTTATTCAAGGTATAAATACCAGACAATTCGTTGTTATGCTTTTTACAATTCCTGTGGTGTTTGTTACAGGTTGGCAATTTCACAGGGGTGCAATCAAAGTTCTTCGACACTATCAGTTTAACATGGATGTTTTAATCTTTATGGGTACTAATGCAGCATTTTGGTATTCCGTGATATCTTTATTTGTATTAAAGGGAGAAGTTTTTTTCGAAACTGCAGCATTTCTTATTTTGTTTCTCCTCTTAGGGAAATTCTTGGAAGCCCGAGCTAAGGGTCAAACTTCACAAGCCATCCGTAAATTAGTAGATTTACAAGCAAAAGAAGCAACAATTCTGATCAATGATCAAGAGAAAAAAATTCCTATTGAAGAAGTTACGGTGGGAATGGTAGTTATGGTTCGACCAGGTGAGAAGATACCTGTTGATGGTGTTGTTCTTGAAGGAAAGTCTACTGTTGATGAATCAATGATTACTGGAGAATCAATGCCTGTTAAAAAGGTGGAGGGGAATAAAATCATAGGTGCGACCATTAATAACAATGGTTTTTTGAAAATCGAAACAACCAGAATTGGCGCGGATACTGCTCTGGCACAAATCATAAAACTTGTTGAAGACGCTCAAGCTTCGAAAGCTCCAATTCAACGCCTAGCAGACGTAGTTTCTGGGAGATTTGTGCCTTTAGTAATTTTAATTTCTTTTATTACATTTTTCGTTTGGTTTAGTCTATTTACTACAGGTCTTCTCTCTGAATCATTAATTACAGAATTAAATATGAGTCCGTTCGTTTTTTCCTTGAAAATGATGATCGCTGTGTTAGTTATTGCTTGTCCATGTGCTTTAGGATTAGCAACTCCAACAGCAATTATGGTTGGAACTGGAAAAGGGGCTGAAAAAGGGATTCTAATTAAAAATGCCGAAGCTTTGGAGGCTGCACAAAAAATCAATGCAATTGTATTCGATAAGACAGGAACATTGACGAAAGGAAAACCTCGTATTACAGATATCATTGTATTGAAAGAAAACATGACCGAAGATGAAGTTCTCAAGTGGGTCGCTTCAGCGGAACGAGGTTCTGAGCATCCGATAGCCCAAGCTATTATAGAAACTGCGGATGAAAGGTCAATCTCGATAAAAAATTCAATGGATTTTGAAGCGATCCCTGGTAAGGGGATTCGTGTCCGGATTGATGGTTCAATTGTAATTGTAGGAAATAGGAAAATTTTTGAGAATACGGAAACAATTTCAGCTTCCATAGATGCAAAAATGCAAGAATTAGAAGATCAAGCAAAAACAGTTGTCTTAGTAGCGCTGAATAAGGAACTTATTGGACTCTTAGGAGTAGCAGATCCAATAAAAGATACTAGTAAAACGACAATCCAACTCCTGAATAAAATGGGAATCAAACCTTACATGGTTACAGGTGATAATAAACGGACAGCTGAAGCGATTGCAGGTGAATTGGGAATCAATGAAGTATTTGCTGAAGTACTTCCTCAAAATAAAGCTAAAATTGTAAAAGAATTACAAGAAAAAGGAAAATTCGTTGGGATGGTAGGAGATGGGATTAATGATGCTCCCGCTTTAGCTCAAGCTGATGTTGGATTTGCGATTGGAAGTGGAACCGATATTGCTATTGAGACTGGGGACATTGTTCTAATTAAGGAAGATCTTAGAGATGTAGTTGCCAGTATCCAATTGAGTTCGAAAACACTGTCTAAAATTAAACAAAATCTCTTTTGGGCGTTTATTTACAATGTTCTTGGAATTCCTTTAGCTGCGGGTATTTTGTTTCTTCCTTTCGGAATTCTCCTTGTTCCTGAAATAGCTGCTGCTGCAATGGCTTTTAGTTCGGTGTCTGTTGTAACAAACAGCCTCCTTCTCCGCTACTATACTCCTAGTGCTCAAATAACTGAAGTAATTGCTTAGATATTTTCTTCTGAGTTATTACAAATCCATTTTTTCATCTTTCGATTTCTTTTCACTTAGATTTTTCTCATCTTCTAGAATGACGATAATAATTTAAATCTTCAAGTTCTATATAGAACCAATTGAAAGGAGTGTGGATTGTATTTTTCTCTTGAAAATACATCCTTTTTTTTCTAAAACTGGATGAATTCCTACTTCTCTGATATTATAACCCAATGGACCTTTATACAAATGTATGAATCACAACCAATTCTTAGTTTATCCGAGGTAGATTATGCACGTGCTGATACATTTGGTGATAGGGCGTGTTCGCTCTCACGCTTGATGGCGAGAGGTTATCATGTCCCTAAAGGGATTGTAATCTCTACTAAAGTCTTTAAACGTTATCTCAATACAGCTCCTGGTACAAAACGTATAGACCAACTAATAGAAAATGTCACTCCTGCAACTATAACCGAAACCGCTCAAGAAATTCAGGATTTAATAAATTTTAGTCCTGTTCCCATGCAGATGGCTAATCAAATTGCAACTGCAATTTCTTCATTGCTAGACAAATCCCCCTCTCAAGCATTAATCGTTCGTACTTCAGCTAATGTTGAGGGATCATCACGCCATGTTTGTTCTGGAAGAGGCGTACATTTCCATATGAATGATATAACCAAAATCATTCGTGTTGTTAAAAATTGCTGGGCTTCTGCTTATACTGCTGATGTATTAAAAGACCTGATAGAAGTCGGTCTTCCCCCTGATAGCGTTTGGGTGGCAGTTATAGTGGAGAAAATGGTACGAGCAGAAGTTTGTGGCAAGATGTATGTGGAAAAAGGCGAGAAAGAAGATAATATATTCAAAATCGAATCAAACTGGGGTGCAAAGGTTCATCATGCCGAAGAAGGAATTCTGTGTGATCATGTCATAATTGACGAAACGAAAATCGGTGAACCGATCGAGACATTCAACGCGTTTAAACAGAAAATTTCTTATATTTCTCCCGAAAACCATCAGTTGGAAATTATAGATAACGACCCTGCAAGAAGAAACGTTCTTTCTCTCGATCCTCAAAAAATTGCTACCCTCGCTCAATTAGCTAAGAAGATTCATGACGATTTTGAAGTCGGGTATATGATTGAGTTTGTTTTTGATGAGAAAGATACTTTATGGTTATTGGATGCTGTACCGCTCTCAATACATAAAAATCTCTATAAAATAGGGCAATCTTCAGCAGTAACTGCAATTTAGAATAATTAGGGTCTAATTAAAGAATAAGAGTTCTAACACTTCCTTAACAGGAGAAGAAAGCCTATAGAACACTTCTCTTCCCTCTTTGAAATATGAAATAATTCCAGACTTCAACAGGGATTGACATTGATAAGTTAAGGATGAATCCTTAATACCAGACCGATCTTGAAGTTCAGATCGTTGAATAGATCCTTCTAAATAATCAAGAAGAATCATTTCCTCAAGAATCCCCTTTTTTGGGATTAGTTGTTTCTTTATTCGAGATAATGAGCGTAGAAAAGACGGAGATATTTCCTTTAAAGGAGTACTGATTGGCCAATACTCCCTACCAGTTTCCTCTATGTCTTCTTGCAAGATCCTAGAATTATTATCAAGGATAAGCTTTATTGCTTTCTCAAAATTTAGTCTTGAAACAATTTCTTGGAATTCTTCCAATGAAAATCTCTGGACTTGATTTCGTTCAATTACTTTCAACGGTAATTTCCGCATTAACCAAAGAGCAAGCCCTGGAAGACCAAAGGATAGAACACTTGCATATTGAAGTACATTCTGGGGTAAAAATAGAGAGCTTTCCAACGTTCCTATTCTTTTTTCTAATATTTCTTTTATTTCAGATTGTTCAGGTCTTTTAAAATGAAAAAATAGAGGAGTATGACCAAATAGTACTAATTCTTCACTCTTTGATTTTCTTCGTAACCAATGATCTTCAATCGAATTCAGTAAGGTTACAACAACAATTTTATCGTATTTTGAACGATGGAGAAGATCCTTAAAGGAAGAAAAGGATAGATCATCCCAAATTGGAAATATATCATCGAAGAAAAAGATTTGTGTTTGACTGAGGTCGGTTTCCTCCCACCATTCCCAAAAATTTTGATCGTACTTGACATATCGAGAATAGTGTGGCCCCATTATTGTGTTGATTTCTTGAGAAATAAAGCAAGCTGCCGAAGATTTACCAATCCTTTGTGGCCCCAGTAATGTTAGTGAAAGAATCTCATTGGGTTGTGGATCGTCCTCAACCATTTGTCCAAGAAGACGACTTAATCTTTGAATTTCGTTAGTGTTCACATAACATTGGGGAAAAGAGTCTGTAAAATCATCTTGAAAAAGTTTTTTAAGCATTTGAGAGAAATTTAATTGCTCACGCCAATGCCGTGAATGTTTTTTACCTTCTAAGAACATTTTTCCGGGAGAAACCACAGAAGAAGCCTCTAGGGATACATTATATTTTCGAACTATTTAAATTATTTGAATTTTAGTTGTTCATTAGAAAAACCGACGTAATTACGAATAATATATTTAAGGTAAATTAGCTCATTTTATTGGTATTTATTCCTAATTAAGGCTACTAAATTTCAAATCATTAAAAATTACGGTCTTTCTTGGGATATGTTTAGTACCAGACATTTTATTTTAGATTCTATCGTGGCTCATAAACTAAATTTCCACTTAATTCCAGTTATTTCAATCGTCGTCGTTCTTCACCCTAGCTATCGAATGAGATTGTGTTGTTGGTAAAAGTTAAGTTAATCTTATAGAATCTTAAAAATATCCATTTTTGTACTTAAATTTAACTAAAAAATTTCTTGAAAAACATGAGTGAGGAAATATGTCAATAAAGCTATCAAAATTGAGAAACCAAGGCAAATCTCATTTTGAAAGCTTTTTTCAAAACTTAGGGCCTCTAAAATATCTGTTTTTCACCGTAATTATAGCCCATCTAGTGATTAGTCTACTATTTCTGCCCGTTTTTACAAGTGACTTTGAAAGAAACTTGTTTTACGGAAGAGCATTTTGGGAGCATGGTTTTGAAGTATATGACATGACACCTATTGATATTGACGGGAACTATTCTATCGGTGATCCGACATCGGGAATCCTCTCCTACCCAAATACCACGTATGATTATCCAACATTACAACTTCTGTTTTGGGCTGGTGTGGTCCTACTACCCTTTCCTGAAATCTCAGCTAGATGGATTTTATCTATCTTTGATATTTTTAATACCTTATTAATTTTTGGACTTTTAAAGCGGTTTAGAGCCTCGGAAGATGATTCCGATCCTCTGGGAATGTTTGAAACTGGTTTCACACTGTCGTACCTTCTGTTCGCAATTCCATTTTCCGCAGTTGAGGGTCAATCTACCTCAATCACTATTTTTTTCTTTTTAATCCCGATTGCGCTTCATTCCAGGAATTACCAATCTAGTTACCTTTCTATAGGTCTTGGATTTCACTGGAAATATGTGACTTTGCTTATCCTCCCATATCTATTCTTGAAAGATATCAGATCAAGAAAAAGAGTTGGTACGGGGTTATTAATTCTCTGTGGTGTTGTAATACTACTATCCTTCCCTCTTCTCTGGTCTCAATTTATCTTAGCGTACTTCAGTTTTTTTGGGAAGTTAGAGCATTATTCTGGACAAATTCCCTCAAATCCGTTATTATTATCCAAAATATATATTTCATCGATACTATCAACAATAATTCTTATATTAGGGTTATTTTATTGGATAAAACCAATTTCTGAGGATCGTAAATTAACTATTGATATTCGAGGGATAGTTCAAAGAGGATACTGGATTCCTCTCATCTTATTGCTCTCGTTTCTGAAAATATATTCTACTGCCTTCCCCTGGTATTGGATGTGGTTTTACTCATTGATCGTTATCCTCCCCTCTGATGAACGAAGGTTATTTACAAAACTATTTGCCGTTACATTTGCATTTGGGTTGGTAGATTTTGTACATATGACTGTAGGATTTGAAACTTTTTTCGGTTTTTTCGTTTAAGAACGGATAATCTTTCTGATTTCCATTATTGACCGAGAGTAATAGTATGTCCACGTGTAGGAAGAATTAACGGAATATCTACTATTTCCTTATATTTCTCTGGGGACTCACTATGAATTGGAATCAACATTTCTGGTGAAATTTCTTCAACAATATCTTTTAAATCATCTCTAGGTGCATGTCCAGAAGCATGAAATTGTCTGAAATCTAATTTGAAGAATTTAACCCATTCCATCATTCTTTTGTAGTCTATCAGTCCTGATTCAGAGAATGGGTCTCCATGTGAATAGAAATATGTTGCATTCTGGGGTTGAATATCAATTAAATCAGTCAGATTCCAGAAATCACAATGAAAGATATACTCTTCCTGTTTAAAATCAGAATTTGCTACGATATGAATTTCTGGGTTATCTAGGATTTCTTGTTCCCATCGATAATATCTACTTTTCGGACGTTGATAAACTTCAATATTAGGGTCTGTAATCGATGGAATATCTAGGTTTATATCACCCTGTAGTAATTTCAATAGATGAGCTTGTTTTAAATTGACTAACAGTTTTCTTGAATTCTCCTTTGCTGCATAATAAAAGCTTCTAAACCTATCTATATCTCTTAACGTATAATTTGCAATAGCTAGGCCGTCAGTCTTCTCAATAGATTCTGATACATCCCGTTGAACTTGATGTTCATTCTGGTCAAAATCCTCATCAACATTTGTCCCCTCCATCAGTAAAATTTGTACTCCTTTCTTCTTGGCAATCTGAATAAAGTCAGTAGTTAAATCCTTTCTCCATCCATGTAACCTTACATCACCTGAATACCCGATTACTAGACCCTCTTTTCGATCTTCAAGAATAAATGCATATGCTCCAGGTATTGAGTGATCTACGTGTATAGGCGTAATAGTTAATTCCGAAATTTGAATGGTATCTCCTGTACGGAAGGTTCGGATATTTGATGGATTAGTATCTGTTGGAGGTCGAATATAAGGCCTCCCAAACCTAGGCCGTGATGTTTGTTGAACAGAGGTCAAAATAGTTTTCGCAGTTTCTCCCATATAGACTGGAATGTCTTCAGATAAAAGATTAATATTTCCATAGTGATCCATGTGGGCATGAGATAAGAAACACCCTTGAATTGTCTTACTATCTCCTGGAAAGTGGGTATTAAATTCTTGGGCATATAATCCATTAATTTTTGGTATCATGTCAAATTCTAAGAGGTCGGTTAATCCTTGACTCGTCCTAGGAAGTAGATATCCATCATAATAAATCCCCTCTCTTTTGAAAGATCGTCCAAAATCAAAGAGAATAGATGTGTCTTTAGCTTCAAAAAGGAAACAATTGCCTCCTATCTCGTCGATACCACCATAAGGTGTGAGTTTCATAATTTTCACTTTGAGTTTATTTTTTCCTGTCTTTTACTCGCGTTTTTTGAAGATTAATGCAAAATGGTGATGGACATTGCTCACAAAACTATATGGATAACCATAGGGTCGCAGGGTTTTCTGATTCTGTAACCAAATTTTCTCACCTAAAAAAACATACCATTTTTTGAGGTGAAGGGGGAGTTCAAAAGCTAAAGGAATCATTTCTCCTTTGTCTCTCACATTCTGGATAAAGACAATAAGATGTCCACCTCTAGTTAGTAAAGTTTGAATAGTACAAAAAATACTCACCAATTCCTGTAAAAACTCTTTCTTATCCTCTATCATTCCCAAATCAGATGAATTATGCCCGTATTGAAGATCAAGTCCTTTGTCCAATCTTTCCTGTTGATTATAATCTTTTTTCTTTTTTAATATACTCCAGTAAGGAGGAGAGGTAATACACAAAGAATATAACTCATTTTCTAATGTAGGTAAAATTTTTCGTAAATCTCCTTCAAGTACAGGGAATTTAGTTCTTGATTTTGCCGTCTTAGCGTACTTTGAATAGAGTTCGATCCCCAAACCTTCCCTACCGGAGTTTTCACAGGCGACTAGGGTTGATCCTGTCCCTAAAAATGGATCTAGTACATATTCACCTGGTTTGGTGAAAAATTTGATAAAATCCTCTATCATTGATGGAGGAAACGATGCGGGATGTAAATCAATCTCCCGTGAAATGTCACTTGGTTTCCCATCAGCAATAAACCACGATTTTGTAAAGCGAATCCACTCTTTCCCTGTAAGTGTGTTGAGTTTATTCCGAGGATCAATATTTCCAGAATCTTTCATCGATATCCAATCTCGCAATCTATTTTTCTAAGCTAAAATTATATAATAAAAATGTACGGTGTGGAAACATGTCAAAGCTTCAGTGTCTGATCTGGGATGTAGATGGTACACTTCTCGATAATACTAATTCAATTATTTCTCTTTTTCAAGATATTGTCATAAAATATCTTGGTGAAGAAAAAAGTATGACCAAAAAAGAGGTATTGTCATTATGGGGTCCTCCTGGAGATGAAATTTTTAGAAAAGTTTTCCCTCCTGACGTTGTCGATGATGCATGGAACGAATTTTTATCAAAATATCGTGAGACCCATACTAAGGAAGGCTTCTTCTCTTCCAATGAATTAAATGCCTTTCGAAAATATGTAAAATATTTAGCAATTTTTACAGGCAAATCACGCTATACAAATACCATTTCACTTGAGGAACTTGGCATCACAGATTGTTTTGATCTTATTTATACTGGTAGCGATGTTGAAAATTCAAAACCCTTTCCTGATGCCCTTTTTAGAATTTTAGACGATTTAAAACTGAAACCTGATGAAGTGATTTTTATTGGGGATAGTCATTTGGATGTTCTTGCTGGAAAAGCTGCTGGAGTCCCTACTGCTGCGGCTAAATGGGGTGCTGTTGAGATAGATAAATTAATACAGAGTAAACCTGATTATGTTTTTGAGACACCAAAGGAGTTCATTCAGTTTATTAAATCCAGATCATAAATGGGTACTGATTGTATGACTAAAAAATTGATTGAAACCACCTTTCCAATAGTGGAAATAAGTAAACTGGCAATACCAGAACGAAGCAGTTATAAACCGATTTATCAGATATCTAAGTGGTTTGCCCGTCGATCCTCATCAATTTTTAGAGCTATACTTCTAGGGTGTATATTAGACCCATCTGAGAATCTTATGGAACATTTTTACACAACGGAAGATACTTTGAATGAACATGTAATCCTTGATCCATTTATGGGAGGAGGAACTAGCATCATAGAGGCTTTAAGGCTTGGAATGAAATGTATAGGAGTAGATATTAATCCTGTTGCTTGGTTTATCACAAAAACTGAGAGTATGATAGTAGAAACAGAAGAATTACATGAATTAATTTCGACATGTACAGAAAATCTGGAAGCTAAGGTAAAAAAGTGGTATAAAACTTCCTGCCCAGAATGTAAAAGCTCTGCAGATCTAATCTATACACATTGGGTTAAATGTCTCCCATGTCCAACATGCAGGTCAGTTATTCCACTTTTTCGAAATTTCCTTGTTGGTTATTTAGCAAATGAAACCTTCTTGCTCTGTCCTTCATGTTACATGGTTTTTCCCTCAGAAAAACCAGTTGATTCCGAAATCACATGTCCACAGTGTGATACAGGTTTTAATGCAAATAGTGGTTACCGAAAAGGGAGAAAGGAGATTGAATGTCCTGAATGTAAGGATTCATTTCAACTGTTAACAGCAATCCAATCTACAAAAGACCCACTTGAGAGTAAACCCTATGCTATTGAAGGATTTTGTCCACATTGTGCGAATGAGAAAAACTCTGATTCAAAACTAACAAAATCGAATTTCAAATTTATCAAAATGGTATCAAGTGATGATTTGGATCTTTATGAAAAAGCAGAAAATCATTGGTTGACCTATTCGAACCAATACCTTTGGCCACAGGAACAAATTCCTTTAGGGCAGACCACAAAAGTTCTATTGAACCATAATTACACTAAATGGTCTAACCTTTTCAACTCTCGGCAACTACTAACACTAAGTCTGATTATGAGATATATCAGCAATATTAAGGACGATAATGGTCAAGAATTGTTCTTGGCTGCATTTCTTAATCTTCTTAATCATAATAATTGTTTTACGCGATATTCTCCTAAAGGACAGAAAGTGGAAGGGATATTCTCTCGTCATGATTTCCATCCTCTATCTACATATACTGAAAACAATGTTTGGGGAACTAAATATGGCAGGGGTACTTGGATAAAGTGCCTTTCAAGATTGTTAAAAGGAAAAGTGTATAACTTACAACCATACAATTTTGAGTATTATCTCGATACAGATAATATTGTCAAACGTCGACGGGTAATCGTTGGAAAAATTGATGGAAACGAACATAGGGGGGAAATAAGGGACTTTTCCAAGGCTAACAGTAATGTACTCCTATTATGTCAAGATTCTGAAGAATTTCCTGAAAACTTCCCAAAAGTAGATTTTCTAATAACTGATCCTCCTTATGCAGATAATGTAAACTATTCTGAATTGTCTGATTTCTTATATGTTTGGATTAGATTAATATTAAGAAAAAGATACGGTTTTTTTTCGTTAACTGAAACTCCCAAGTCTGGTGAGGCGATAGAAACAAAAAATAGGGATACTGACTACTATCAGAAATTATCTAATATTTTTAACAACTGTAGAAGATCTCTTAACCCAGGAGGGCTATTTGTGTTTACTTTTCATCACAGTAGTCCTGATACCTGGTTCAAGTTATCTCAAGTAATTGAAAACTCAGGATTTAACGTTGTAAAGACTCATACAATACAGAGTGAAGCAATGAATGTATTGAATATTCAGAATAAGAAAGCAATCTCCTGTGATTTAATAATTGTTTGTCAATCAATGCTTGAGGACACTCGTGAAGAAATTTCATTAAATAAATTCGTGAAAAGATTGAAGAAGAATTTTCTTGATAAAATTACTTATTATTCAGAAATTGGATTGTCAATTCACGTGAATAACAAGATTGTAGTATTTTTCGGAGAATATTTAGAAATTTTTTCACGATATCAACCAATTTACAGATCTACACCTGTACCTAGAGATGAACTATGGAAAACTTGTAAAGAACTTCTGGGAAGTTTGAATCCTATATGAATTTGAGTGTGTAGAATGAATCACGAATCTAAATACCAGTTGGTTTTCGGAGATGTCAATGAAACCTTACTTCTGGTAGCTAAGGATAGATTTTTTGATTTAATAATTGCTGATCCTCCATTTGGAATTTCTTTTAGTAAATCATCTCACGAATATGGAGCAAGCGATTATCACTTATATAAAGACGATTTTACACCCGAAAATTATTATGAGTTTTCTAAAAAATGGATTTCTAATTGTTATAATGCACTCAATCCAACTGGTAGTCTTTACATCATTTCTGGCTGGACTAATCTTCAGTATATACTAAATGCGGTTGAAACAACTGAATTTCACATGCTCAATCATGCTATCTGGCACTTTTCTTGGGGAGTATACACAAAACGACGATTTGTTACAAGTCATTATCATATCTTATTACTGGTTAAAAACCCGAAGAAATATCAATTCGTAAAACAGAAACACTACGATGAAGATGTCTTCTTTTGGAAGGAATACAACCGAGGAAATGATCCACATCGAATAAAAGGGCATCCTTGTCAACTACCAATTGTGCTCCTCGAAAAATTAATCTTAACTTCTAGCTCCGTTGGAGATCTTGTTGGTGATGTGTTTTCTGGATCTGGAGGAACGATATTAGCCGCACGACGGACTGGGAGAGATGTAATTGGATTTGAATTAAGGGAAGAGTACAAAACAATTATTGAGGAGAAAGCTTTATTTGGCAAGAAACTAGAGAAAGAATCAGTGACCACTACTCTTGATAAATTTCTAGATAAAGAAGATTCATAAATTCTGTTGGCAGGAAATATCATTTTTCAGAAATTTTTGTCGAATGAAGAGCAATCGTACAGTTTTATAACTATATTATCAATTTCTTCCTTGAATGAATCAGAAGGAATATCCTTAATGCCATAATTCTGAAATAGCGATTTAATAACACCAATTGTCTTTTCATTTTCTTCAGGAGGACGAATCGGAAGACGTTTTAAGTTTCTAATAGAAATGGCATTAGTATACTTCGAGCCAAGATTGAATTGATTCTCATAATACCAATTCATTAGTCGGGAGTTAAGTATGGATACAATATAATAGATATAATCTGGTTTTTTTCTCCATCTTTCTTTTAACTTGATATTATAAACATTCTGTGTTGTTAGAACATTGTTTAACTCTACTGTAGCACAGGGAAACCGTTTGATTTTCTGAATGATAATCTTAGGAGATTGATAAAGCTCTTTATTTTTCTTTGATTTAAACTCTATTGAGTCATCGAAGTAATGAGATGATTTTATATAATATTGATCGAAATCATCACCAGTTAGAATTGGAATAGTATGATTGGTAGAAATTATTGGGTTAATAAGGTATTTAGTCTTTAAATGACTTTTATCTAAAATTTTATGACATTGGGGACACTCAATTCTGGGTTTTCTACTTGACAGAGGAACCCAATAAGTACAGAAGTTGCAATACATCACTCCTCCCCTTTTACTCAATTCTTCACCCCGTTGTATTGTCACATATTCCTCTAATGGTTTTGTTTTCTCTTTTATAGAAGAAATTATCTTGTAAGATGTTGGATCAGTTGTTATTGTGAATATATAATCAGTATTTGTCAGATAGACTCTCTGTTGAATCGAGTGTTTGTTATTAATTGATATAATGTTGGTCTGCTTTTCCTCATCTGTTAAATGAGCAATTAGAGTAATGAATTCCTGTGTAACATTCTGGAATAGCTCATGAAAAATTAACGATTTCAATTGATAATTCTCAAGAAGAAACTTCCGTAAATTTACATACTGATTTGAACGTGTAAGGTTTTTCGGAAGATAATATGCTAGGGAGCCATCCTTTGGTTTAAGTAAATTAGTACTTTGATAAATAAAAAGTTCAAATGAGTTTAAATTCCGTCTTGAACCCGATAATTCAAATTTCTCAAAATAGTGACGGCGTTCCTCCTTTGTTAGATGACTTCCCCATGGAGGGTTTCCGATAATGAGATCAAATCCTGGGAATTCCTTAGGAATCGCCCTCCATGAAGTTAAATTGCTTTCAAGGAAATTTCCATTTATTACATTAGTCTTTGCCCATTCCTGGACAAATTTCCTTTCAATTTTAAAATCATATTTGGATAAGAGTTCATGGCTAACTGTTAGAGTATTTGAATCTAGCTCCATCCCATATAGGTTCCCTAAGAATTGTTTATTAGGTGTTTCTTGACAATCTTTCCCTAATTCTCTAATTCTTTTGGATATCGATTCAGATATACGACGGAGTATTTCAAATGAAGTAATCAGAAACTCTCCCTCCCCAACTGAACCATCTAATATTGTTAAATTAGATATGAGACATAATATTGTTTTTAATAGATCAACATCTCTTGAATTAATTATATGTTTTAGAGAAAGGGAAATTTCACCCCAATCTCGAATTTTTGAGGAGATTATAAACTCTATTGCTTGAGTTGTTAGTTCAGATGCGAGTTTGTTCGGTGTATAGAAAGCACCATAAGTTTTTTGGAAATTATTTTTCTCTACTGGAGACATACTCGGACTACCTATAGGAGCTTTCTTATTTCGAAAGTTGAATGCTATTTTGACATACGACACAAGTTTCCTGTGAAATTAACCATTCTTCAAGGTGCTCTTTATGATAGGCTTGATTACAAATCGGGCAATGAAGAAGAAGATTATCCCTCTTTGTATCTTCTAGGCATAAAATACATCGATTCGGCATTACTTCAACATTGAATTCTTGATTCTTTTCAGCTTCTACCAAATTTAATTTTGAAAACTTAGTTTGGATTGTTTTTAATCTTGAATCTATTTTAATTTCCCTCTTTCTAGTTGATGACTCATGTTTAATAAAAATTACCGATCCATGGGTTTGTATATGGTTGTATAAATCTTTAAAGAGAGGAATCGAACCTTTACTTGGGATATTACCAACAATTATCATTTTTTTCTTTGCTCTTGTAAGTGCAACATTCAATCTACGCTCATCTTCAAGTAAATGTGGAGAATTAAGAGTACATAACGATAAAATGATGACTTCCTTATCTGATCCTTGAAATCGGTCAATAGTATCAACT
Organism: Candidatus Hodarchaeota archaeon; assembly: GCA_016840035.1. Lineage (GTDB taxonomy): Archaea > Asgardarchaeota > Heimdallarchaeia > Hodarchaeales > Hodarchaeaceae > Hodarchaeum. The sequence goes on from JAEOTC010000133.1 coordinate 15,490, forward strand.
ATTACCTCAGAATTGTCTTTTAAACCTCTTCTAATTTCAGCTACTTGTCCCCTAAAGGGAGCAATAACTCCCAGACAATTTGGCGGGGTTCCTAAGTCTAACAATTCATCTACTAGCTGTTTAATTACACGGACTTCTCCTAAATTTACCCGACGATTACGATTAAATTCAGTATTCACACCTGCATATACAAGGGGTTGGTTTGGATCTAAAATTGATTGCATAAGCTGATTTTTATTAGAAAGGTCAATTTGAGTAGGTAATAGGCTCCAAAGTAGTTGATTTGCAACCGAATCATTAATTGCTTTTACTTTACCTTCATAATATCGTTGATTACTAAAATTCATTAATTCCTTATTCATTCGATATTGAAATCTTAAAAGAACATTAGAATCAGGGTATTTTTGTTTCAAACGTAAGAATAGACTTGTTCCCAATCCTTGGGTTTCTGCTTGTCGACTCTGAACCAATGGAGGTAGTTGTTTATCATCCCCTACAAGTATGAATTTTTCTCCTTTTGCAATTGCTGATAGCAAATATGGTTCAGCCATCTGTGTAGCTTCGTCTACGATTACTACATCAAAATATAGATCATCATAAATACTTTTACTTATAGTACTTGTCGTAGCAGCAATTATTGGCACTTCAGTAAGCTCTTGGTATGAATGTTTTTGATTTTTTAACAAATATGGTGTTACGACAGAATTAACAGAGGCCTCAATCCCTAATCGGGTGATTTGATCCTCTTTACTCTTTAATCGGGAGTTTTTCATGTGTGTAACTAATATATTGTCTACAGCAGTATTAGTATACGAGGTTAAAAGAATAGACTTTCTTTTTTTTCGGAATTCATCAATTAGCTTGGAAATTGTGTACGTTTTACCTGTACCGGCAGGTCCCTGTATTAAACAATAGTCTTTCGCATCTATTGACTTTTGAATTGCTGCAAGCTGAGATTCATCAACATCCTCAATATCAATTTTTTCTATCCCTTCATATTGGGGTTTAACTCCTTCTATTATCAATTTATGAGTTTTATGACTCGATTTCAAGCCTACTGATAATTCAAATAAATTTTTGTTCAATCTTCGAAAATTAAAGTCTGAGGAATAGCTATCGAGGAAGGAACTAGGTGGGATTGGATTATAACTTCTAATGGTGACGGAAGATTGGTTAATCGAGGTGATGGTTGCTACCATGGTTTTGTCAGTTGTTGGATTACCATTGCTGAGTATTACTGGTTCTCCAGGTTTCAATTCCGAATGATTCTTACATTTGAAGGTATGTTGATTATTCTTTGAATACTCTGATAAGAGGCCTGAAATTGCTTTTCCAAGTTTGATTCTACCATTCGGATTCAATTTCCATAGAATGGAGAACTCTTGACGATTTTTCAAATGCTCTAGACGTAATAATGAAATAAAATGCTTGAAGTAGTTATAGGCTTTACTTGATTTCCCCTGCTCTAATTCATCAAACAGATTACATATCTCTTTTACAAAACAATATCTACAAGCTGATATCTTAATAGTTGGAGGAAGATAATCCTCGTATTGGAACATGTAACAGTAATTCCTTGCCACATGAATATTCTGTAATAACTGATTATCGATGGTTGTCACCCTATATGAAGGGACCCCTAATCCAGAATATATGACATATGATTTTTTTACAGCCTTTTCAGGAGAAGAGCTTAATCCGTGCATGTAAATTAAAGTTTGATATAAATCTGATGGCCATGTATTTATCTCTATAGAGGGAATTCTTTTACCAGTCTTAAGTTCATAGAGCTCCCCTTTTGTCCAGAAATCTATACGTCCCATTACTCCATATAACGGAGAGAGAAATGTCATTTCTGGAATTACATCTACTTTCTTCCATTCTTCTGCAGATTGAGCCAAACCATTGAGGACTGGTGTTATTTCTTCCCTTAATTCCTTTATATTTACACCAAGGTATGAGAGCTGAAATTGATATTGTTGAATTATTCGGTTTCTTGCTTCTTGGATAGTTGTATTATGGGAGACTAATAACGAAAAAATGTCATGAATAATTAAACCTCGGACCATTGGTAAAGTAGGTTTTGTCTCCCCCCTTATAAATTGCAGGTAACTCTGTCTCGGACAAACATGAGCACTTGCGATAGCTCGTGAGTTAACTAGAATATTTGGATTAATGATTATGAGTGTATCAGGAGTAGTTTCATACTCTCCTTCTTCAATGTAAAAAGGGTCAATGATTCGGATCTGGGTAAGATAAGCAAGTTTGGAAAAAGGAACATATATCCAAGGTTTATTCAACCTTAATATAAGAGCTTGTTGAGCATGATTATCAAACAACTCTATAGTTCCGTTCTTACGGTTCAAAAAGAGAGTATTCAAGATAGCCATTATCTCACACTACAAAATTTAGGATATAAATTCTGCTATCAGAACTATCTATTTCATAATATAGATAGAAGTTTTTATATTCATAAAATAATGTCTGGTGATGTACTAAACATTAATGAGAGAAGAATAACAATGAAGGGTCTTACGCATATTTTTTTTGGACTTGGAGTTATCAGTTCGGTGTTAGTGTATATAGACGTATCAATATTGTTGTGGGGAGTCGGTACGTTAATATTAACACCAATGTTTTCTCGTTTACCTGATTACGATCAAAAAATAGCGAAAATAACTTTTAATCAAGTTATTCCCCATCGTGGTAAACTTTCACATAATTTATTTTACGGGTTACCAGTTATATTATGCTTCTCACTCGGAAATTTCCCATTATTACAGATGGTTATAATCTCATCATTTGGAGCAATTTTCGTCCATGTAGTTCTTGATGCCTGTAATTCAGGGGGAGTATGGATCGGTTTTTGGCATTTTTCTCTCTTTAAGATTCGCTGGGATTCTTTCTGGGCCAATTCGCTTTTTAAACTCGTAGGAATAGGATTACTTGGAATAGCAACCATTGCTAATCTGTAATCTAGATGTCCTATACTACATGGAGAGTAACTTAAGATGGTTGAAGCATTATATCTTGATGATATGTTCCGAAAGAGGTTTGAAGCAGAAGTTATTTCTGTAACTGATGACAAATACGTTGTTCTTAGCCAAACAGCATTTTATCCTAAATCAGGAGGAGTAGCTAATGATCTAGGAGTCCTTATTCATGATAATGAAAGATTTGATGTTGTTTATGTGGGGAAGTTCGGTGGAAAAATATCTCATGAAGTAGATAAACCTGGATTAAATGTAGGTGATAAAATTCAAGGCGAATTAGACTGGGATCGTCGGTTTATCTTGATGAGATATCATACAGCCGCGCATGTACTATCAGGAGCCTTTTATCGCAATTTAGGGGCAAAAATCACTGGGAATGAAATCTCAATAGATCAGGGAAGAATTGATTTCAATCTAGAGAACTTTGATCGAACTCTCATTGAGCAGGAAGTGCAGAACTCAAACAATATTATTGATCAAGACTACCCAGTCGAAGTGTATAGCCTTGACAGAGAAGAAGTGGAGAATGATCCCGATTTGACAAAATTAGCCATGGGATTGCCCAAGAACATCAAAGAAATACGAATTGTGGATATTAAGAATTTTGATAGACAACCCGATGGAGGATGTCATGTTAAGTCCCTAAAAGAAATCGGTAAGATAAAGATCAAGAAGTTAGTGAATAAGGGAAAAAACAATAGACGGTTATATTTTACAATTGAGGAATAGAGGAATAATAAAATGGAAATTGTAGTCATCGGAGGAAATGCTGCTGGATTAAGTGCCGCTAGCGCGATTAGACGAGTACATCAGGATTGGAAAATTGATGTTTACGAAAAAGATCTATATATTTCATACGGTTCCTGCGGTATTCCATATTACGTGTCAGAAGAAGTAAAGAGCTTAGATAGTTTAATTACTCTAACTCCTGAAAAGATTGAGAAACGAAAGATTCCAGTGCATTTGCGTAATGAAGTTATAGATGTCGATTTCAATTCAAAAATTCTGCATATCTTGAACCACGACATGAAAACTGAGTTTAAACGTTCCTATGATATCCTTATTATTGCTACAGGTGCACATGCTAGAATCTCATCTGAACTGAAGCTTGAACATGAGAGAATCTTCTACGTTCACAATTTGAGTGATGCTGAAAGCCTAAGAAATTTCTTAAAAGAATCTACTAAAAAAGTACAGTCTGTTACCATCATAGGAGCAGGTTATATAGGTTTAGAAATGTTAGAGGCTTATAAAGCTCAGGGTATAGATGACATAACAATAATTGGCCCTCGTCTCGTTTTTAAAACGAAAACTCAAGAATATATCCTCAAAGAACTGGAATCACAAGAGATAAAAGCTCTTCTAGGACGGAAAGTCAGTAAGCTGAGTACCATTAATGAGGATACGATTGAAATCACTCTTGATGATCAAACAATTCTAGAAACAGAATTATTACAAATTTCCATTGGTGTTTCTCCTGCAACGGAAATTTTCGAAAATAAAAATTTGGAAATGTTACCTAATGGAGCTATTTTGACGGATGAATACATGAAAACAAATATTAAAGACGTTTATGCCGCAGGTGATTGTATTGCCTCATATCATCAAATTTTAAAAAAGCATGTTTATTATCCGTTAGCACCAGCAGCAAATAAACAAGGCCGTCTGGCTGGGTCAGTAATCGCTGGTAAAAAAGTCGACCCTTATCCTGGTATTGTTGGAACCTCAATTTTCAAGGTTTTTGATCTCTACTGTGCCCAGACTGGAATTTCTGTTGAAAATGCCATTGAGATGGGATACGATGCAGAATCAATCCTGATCGAAAATAATGAAATTGCACATTATATGGGGACAAAAAAGATGTCGATATATTTAGTATTCGATGTAAGATCCCACATTCTTTTGGGAGCGGAAATTACTGCACCTACTACTCTGGGGGCGAAAAAAATTGATACATTTGCAACAGCATTGGCAGCAAGAATGAAGATTGAAGATATTCAAGCTCTAGATTTAGCCTATGCCCCTCCTTTCGCTCCAGTCTGGGATCCAATATTAATAGCTGCTAACATTGCCAGTAAAAAACTTACAAAATAAGAGTAAGTGGCACTCAAGGTAAGTTTATGTCTAATTTGTCATAACGTGGTTTATAACAGTGATCGGTAACAATATCAGTTTTTTGATTTGCCACAATCATTTTCCTTAAGAATGAAGTCAGTTCAAGGTATATCTGATTCATTTTATGGGTCCACCTGAATCAAAAGGAGTCAATTTCTTCATTAGAGGATATTGATATCCTATCTCTTGTAAAAAGAGCGGGAATGATTTGGAAATGGCTCGAATCATTCCCCATTCTCCATATTAGTTTTAATCTCTAAGTTTTTTGTATGCTTTTACCTGATTGCAAGCATTTCTATCATTAGACCTGCATTTAGTGGTAAAGCAGCAGCCTGCAATGTTGCACGTGTGGGTGGATTGCTTGGAAATGATTTCGCATATTCTTCATTTACTTCTTTGAAATCGTTAATATCTGAAAGATAGATCGTAGTTTTAACAACATCACTCAAATATGCCCCAGCATCTTCCAATAACTTTTCTATTTTCTTCATTATCTGTTGTGTTTGAGTAACAATATTTGCATCAAGATCAGTAGCGATTTGTCCTGAAACGAAAACGAATTTTGATCCTGATACAACAATAGCTGGAGAATAAGGTCCAGCAACGCTTCCAGTCTGAATGATTTCTCTCATAACTTTCCTCTCTTAAATTATTTTAAATTTTTAGAAATTTTCTGGTAATGATAGTAATTTCAGGTTTGTTACAGGATCTAACACCCGAGAAACTTTAGGTTCGAAAACCATTATTTCTAATTCACAGGTAACCGAGATGATACATCCTGGTAATATATGACCCCCAATACAACTACCGTCTCGCTTTCCGAAAATACCATGAAGGTGAACAATCTGATTTTCAGCGATATTGCCGATTAACGATAATACTTCAAGGTTTTCTTCAAGGACAGTTTCAACATATTTTTCTCCATCAAAAAATCCGAATTTAACCTGTGAAACGGCTCCAATTCCATTAATCCACCCTGCTTGTATATCAGGGAATTTCTCACAAAATCTCTGTAACGATAGAAGAATATCCTCTCCTTTTAATAATCGGATTAAGAAACTGTATTGGGGTTTTTGCTTTAAATATTCCATTACTCATCGACCTGTAGGAATGTCTGTGATTAAGAAGAAAATTAATAGAAATATAAATTTAATCCGGAGATAAAAAGGGTTTTACATGGCAGAGAATATTCTAAAGGAAAATTCATGAGCCGCGTATCAATTGGGTGATATTTGAATCACAATCTTTTTAAGTATGAGAACGTAGATATTCCTAGTAGTCAAAGAATTGAGAAATAACCCTCCCTCCGATAGTTCGAATTGGTGAGTAACCGTTGAAAGTGTATTGTGACAGTAAATGTCGGCCCTGTGTTTTTGAGGGAGGGCCTAGTCGTGAGATTTCTGATCAGTTCGAAGCCCATTATTGTCCAACATGCAGGAAAGCTTTTTTCTGCGAAGTTGGAGTAATACAGCATTTCTCATCTCCTAATAACGTTTCATATTCATGTGTAGATTGTAATGTTCCACTACTTCTCAAACCTCTTGATGAAATTAGTATGCTTCAGGCTCGTTTTTCCCTGAAAAGTCAATCTCATACGAGTCGTATGTCCTATAAGCAGAAATTTACCCCAAAGAAAGAATTAGAATCTCTTAAATCCCTTTCAATGTTATACGATACGAAAACTGTAAGTACTTATCATCGATCCTTAATTGATGAGATCCGACAAATTTCAGGACTATTGCCTCAAATAATTAGTAATTTTGCGCGGGAGTATGGGATCAGTGAGACAATTATATCCAATTTATCCGGTGAACGAGAAGAAATTTTACTTACCCTTGCTAGCTTGCAGCCTAAATTTATTGAAATATTGTATGCAGTACTGATTGGACGTGATCCTTCTATTGAAGGAGGATTGGCACTGAGATTCACTGTTTATTCTCAGAATATTGGAGATATTGTCTTTATTCAACCATCAGGTGCTTTGATTGAAAGCGGGCCGTTTGACCTTATTGCATATGATCATCAAGGAATGATGATTTGGATATTCTGTCTTCAAGGAACTGTGGATGCTGCTGAAATCAGTAAAATCGTAAATCCAATTTTAAATCAGACACTAGATGAGTTTAAGGGGATTTCAAGTATATATATTGTTGCACAGTCTTTTTCTTGGGTTGCTAAGCAGGTTCTAAAAAAATATCAAGGGATAGTTATAAGAGAGGGGGAGGAACCACGTACAATTCCTTTTAAGCTCTGGACTGAAGATCAAAATACTGATCAAAGTCAAATCTTATTTAAATCAGAGATACTCTAAAGGCGTGTGAGGTTTTTTGTCTTCCCCGACACAAGAAAATGGGTTTCATCCATATCATAAGATTGTCTTTCTTGGAAAGCAAGGAGTTGGAAAAACTTCAATCATTAGAAGACTGGCCGCTTCAAATGTTGACACAGAATATGTACCAACTCTCGGAATTTACTATTATAACTTGGAATTAGAATATCAGAAGCAGAATTACTATCTACAATTCTGGGATATCTCTAATAGCTTGGATTACCAGATAAACAATTTTTTACCAAATACAGCTATAGTTGTACTAGTTTTTGATTATTCTGACAAAGATTCGCACAAATACATAATTCAAGTATTTGAGAAGATTAAGGACACTAATCCCTCAATGAAGTTCCTCCTTGTTGGAAATAAGTCAAAAGGGGAAAAAGATAAACCACATAAAATCTTAAATAATTTAATCACTGAAAATAGCCTAGAAATATATCCAATGTCCCCTCAAAATAATGCAGGTATGTCTCTATTATTACAAGCTATAGTACAAGAACTTCCAAGTCCCAAAGAGAATGATTAGGTGACAGGATTCTTCCTATTTCCATTCCTCTTCATCATTTGGTTCACATGATGCTTGAACAATTTCGCATTCCCACCAGCGTGTGCCAATTTCAAATGGACATTTATCATCAGTAACTTGACATTTTCTCTCCTCAGTCAGATATAAGCAAAAGCTCGACATTGTCAAGCGTAGATTCATTTTTCCCGGTGCTTCTCCCTTTTCATATTTTGCAGATATAGTTTCTTTTATTTCCTGATAATTCTGAACCTGTAGAGTGGTAATAATACTTCCAGTCTTAAAAGTAATTCCCCCAGCGAGAGAATCATCAAATTCGAGAAATTGAAACAGTTGTCTCTGCAAATTATCTAGGATCTCATCATCGATATCCGCAACTCCCATCAGATGTAACATTTCACGCAATTTCTTTCTAAACATCTAACTTTACACCAGAGAAATTGTAGAAGTGATGGAGAGATGTAGAAAAAAAACAACTTTCCATCAATGTATCATGTACGAGATTTATATTTATAATATTGCTAACAGATTGAGTATGAGAAATTTTGGCTTTCTCGAAAACTTACTTCACTCTTGAGTGGTGTTATACTTTTGGCAGACCTTGATTTTCAACCCGTTGCATGGGTTTCATTAGCTTCGTTGTCAGGATTAAGTTTGGTGTCTTTAGGACAACCTGGATTAAAATCTGTTGATGAACAAGTTTATACTGGTGGTTTAACGGCTGTACAACAAATGCTAGGAGGAGAAATTGGTGGAGATACTAGTAGATTTGTTGGAGGTAGCCATAATAATAAAACAGGGAGATTTCTTGTTAAATCCTCAAATTTTGAACTTGTTGGCCAATTTTTACTCATCTCTAGTCAACACATTACGGTTGCTCCTGTCCTAGTAGATTATTATGAGCAAATGGTAACCTTTTTTGCTGAAGAAACCCTCAAAACTGATCTTGTTGAACGTGCTGAAAAAGAATTTACCGCTTTTGGAGTTAATGACGTCTTAGATTTCTTCATTAGCAGTATTAAGAAAGCACGTAAGAAGGTTTCAATCCCTTATAATGACAATCTTTTCACTCAATCATTGACAGAAAGTCTTGAAAAATCTATTAGTGATTATGAATACTCTGCATCATTAGTTAAAATATCTAATCTTAAAGGAAAATTCCATGAAATCGTTCCATCAATTCAAGCTGAACGAAAAGACCTTATCGAGAAATTCACTCACGAACTGACTGAATTCCTTGCTAGTGAATATCCTCATTCTGTTGTAATGTATTCTAAAGCAGGTTCTCTCCTCAAAGAGGTTAAAAAATACGTGGAAAAGAATCTGGGAACTTTCAAATTTGATGAGGCATTAAATGAGTTAATTCGTGAATTTGAGGAAAACGATCTTCAGATGTTTCTAGAAGATTTTTCCTTACATGAAGTCACAAAGAAAAATCTTCGTGCTCAAATAGAGGATGCGATTTTCCGAAAATATCTCAGAGAGTATCCACTTCTTTTCCTTGCCAAACCAGCCATTTCCTCTTTTGAATCTGAAGTGAGTGCCTTAACAACAAGAATCAATGAAAATTACGATATTGGAGGTACTCTAGCAAGAATTGCAGAAAAGATGATTGAGGATGAAATGTTTGCTAAATTGTTGATACCTTACATCAGATATTTCTGTGAAGAGTTCTCTGCAGGGTTAACACCATCTGCATGGAAATATATGCAAATTGTATTCAAATTAATTAGCAATGTAACAAAGGTTGATATTTTGGATGTTCTTCCCGCGATGAAAGAAGAAATGCCACCCTCACACTTTAGTAATATCGAAAAAATGATGACAAAGTACAAATTAAGTGGACAGAAGTTAGCTCCCCTCTCTTTTACCGTGAAAAAAGCTAGTGATGTGCTTCCTTTCTATCGTGCATTATTTTCATCACTTGCTTTTGGCGTTAATGCTGTCATTTCAGAATTAGCTTTCAATGAAGAAAATCCCAATAATCTACTGGAGACATTGAATAATAATCTTGACTTGCTGGCCAGAGATCTTCACCAGTCTTATGGAATATTCAAGGTATACTCTTATTTTGAAGGAATACAATCCAAAACCCCATTTACATATGCATTCCCTGACGATAAACTTACGTCTGAAAAGATCATGAAAAATGAACTAACTATAGATGATTTAATACGATCGTTAATTGATGCAAATGCAAAGAATTTGTTAGAAGAACAAGAAAAATTAACAAGAAAAGTTGCTACTTTTCGTACGGAATTTGCAGACGAGATTAAAGGTATTGAAAACTATATAACCCAGAAACCTCAAGAGATCGCCAAAGGTTATCGTATAAAAATTGCTAAGCGTCATTCATTGATTCTTTCATCAAAACCTATAGCTGAAGTAGACTCCCAGATTTCAAAAAATCTTGCTGAATTTGATAAATTAATAGCTGATTTGCAGGAAGACCTGAGAAAACTTAAGGAGGCAGCCAAACAGTTTGTAAATGGTAAAATCAAAGAACAAGATCTAAATAAAACACTCAAAAATACTGGATTTATCTCATCCGCACGAAAATCACACAAAAAGCTAATAGAGAAAATCGACTCTGCTGTAGCTAAAAGTTATGGTAACGTTAATTCGATTGTGGAGAAGCAAATAAAAGGGAATACGAAGGATGCTTCGAAAGTTTTCCTACAAGCATGCAATTTTTTAAATATAAATAGAAAAAATCTTACTAAACCTGATAGTCGATTAATAACAGTGTCTAGTTCTTCGATGAAGAGCATCCAAAAATCGTTTAGTCAGAGTTTCGAAAAAGATCCGTTTTTTGAATTTAAGAACGTAGGAAGATACTATTTCTATGCAAAATATAGATCCCTACCAAATAATTTACGTTCAGATGTATTAGATGCATTAGTTTCCAAAAAGAGTTATCCTTTTTTAAAGGAAGCTATTGCGAAGACCCCCTCTACAGGAGATATATTTCATAGTTATGCTAAGGTGCTAGAGGCACATGCCTATGAGCTCTTATCCCAGGTGTTTAGTTCTTCTGGAAGACTCGTGAGGAAAGATGTATTTAAAACAGATCAGGATGTTAAAATTGTCATTCAAAATGGAATCCCTGTTCCCACGCTTGAAATGGGATACATTACCAATGAAAGAGCCGTCAAGTCCTTGAAATCGTTGTTTGGAAGCAGAATTGTTGTAGAGACAGAAAAATCTTCAAACGGTGCAATATTCAGAATTTTAACAGTAATTCCAAGTTTTAAAAGTGATTATAGTACAATGAAACAGTTTTGGGAGACTACTGATTGGACTTTGAAGAATACCGTAATCACTCTAAGCTGGTTCTCTTTATTAGCAAGAAATAAATTCTACTTGGATCTACTTCGGTTCTCGTCAGATCTTTATTCTTCTCGAGTAAGAGGATCTCTTGAGGAAATATTTGATCAAATAGGTAAAGGTATGGTCTAATTCTACCTAATTTTTGCACATGTTTGAAATGATCCAGAGATTTTGATATGGAAAAGAAACTTTCGGTCAGGTCACATGTCGATGTTTACCCTCCTGGTGAAGATTCGTGGTATTTTGCAGAATTCTTATCGAATTTTCTGTCCAGGTTAAAGGCGGAAAAAAAACGTAGAAGAATTATTTGTGAAATCGGGGTAGGCACAGGATATATTCTAATCTACTTAAGCCTTAAGTTTTCTTATTATCAATATTTTGGAACAGATATATCCCCGATAGCCGTTTCATTAAGTATGAAAAATATTCAAGAATGGATTCCTGCAAATGAATACTATATATGCTGTACACAAT
>JAEOTC010000134.1 GCA_016840035.1 Candidatus Hodarchaeota archaeon
CCTCTCTTGAGATATTCTTGTTTCATCGCACTGCGCAATTTTCTTCCTCCACGGATCATTTTCAGCAGAGAATAACCTCTAAACTGTTTACCATTCTCTTTACATGTCTCTAGAACAAAAGGAATGACTTTCTTGCAGCTTTCGTCAATATTGGCCCCAATGTGTTCCAACACAAGGGAGTTTTCTCGTCGAAAATCTTCTTCACTTTTCCATTCTGAAATTATTTGAGTATTCTTTCCCAAGTTTGTCTCAATCATTCCTGGCATAAAAATATTGATCTTAATATCCTCCTCTTTCTCTTTAAGTTCTTCTGCAAGGCATTTTGAGAAGACATCGACCCCGCCTTTCGAAGCAGAGTATAAAGTCATATTTGGGGTTGGTCGTCCAACGCCTGCTCCCGCAAGCGTGATAATTCTACCATACCCCTGTGTATACATATACGGTAAGACCATACTAATTGCATTAATTGTGCCAATAAGATTAACCCCGATAACGAATTCCGCATCTGATTTTACTTGTTCTGAAGGTAAATATTTTAATGGCCCATATGTTCTGTTCAACCCTGCATTTGCCACAAGAATTCTAACCGATCCGAATGATGAGACCGTCTTCTCATAAACATTTTTTAGATCCTCGATCTGAGTTACATCACATTTTAACCCAATCACAGAATCCCCATATGTCTTTTTAAACTCTGTAACCGTCTCATGAACTTTTTCTTCATTTCTTGAACAGACTGTTACTTTGCATCCTTCTTTGAGAAATATTTCGGCGATTTTCTTGCCAATTCCACTTGTAGAGCCCGTAATGACTGCAGTTTCACCATTCATCTTCATTTAGTATTCTTCCTTTCGTAAGCAGACGTTCAGGAATGTTATCAAATACTTAATCTCGAACCAAAATTATATTGGGTGATAACACTAAAGGATTACTTTTTCAAATATATAGTAGAAGAATGCTGCATTACCCAAATATAGTACCATGACTTGAAAAATACTGAATATTTTATAGAAGATATTTGTTTCCCGTAAACGGAGATACATCCAATATGCAGAGATTCCTAGAATAATTTCTGGAATTATAATGTAAAGAGCAATATTACCTAGTTTTGTTACATTCTCAGCATACCATAAAAAGTTAAGAAATTGTTCAGAAAGACCAAATACTAAAAGAGAAAATACTCCAACACTTATAATGGCGTAATTTTTAGAAAAACGACTCTGTACTCGTATTCCTAGGAAAAGGATGAGGAAAAATGGAATAGTCCACAGGCCAAACATATAGATGGAAACAGAATCAAGTACACGAATAAACCCATCCTCTGGAAAAACTATGATGTTTAATTGGGCAACGAGGAAAAGATCAGGAAAAAACTGAAAAACACTTAGAATGACCGAAAATAGCCACATTTGAGTCCAAGGATGATTCCTATAGACTCCAACTAATGGAATAGATATAATATATGTCATAACTAAGAAGCTAATACGTAATCCTTGTGATATCTCAATAGGAATCCATAATATTATAACACATAATATGCTAAACAATAAATGAGTAATCACTGCATCTAATTCTTCTTGAGTTAGAAAAGAGAAGAAGTCCGTTTTACTTGATTCTTGAGCATTCATTTTCTTTATTCCCTACTTATATCGTTATTTTGTCTTCTTTAGTGTTACAAAATTAATATCTCAAGTGAAAGATATCTTCTTCTACGTTTCAGAATTAAACAATCTTTCTATTGCATTTGCTTTATTTTTTATTCTCTCCATAATTTCATTAATATCCAGTTACTCGTTCGTGTAACCTTTGATCGGAATAGATTTTCGGATAAAAATGAGGAATATCATTGATTAATGGTAAAATGGTTATTTTAAGGGGATTAGAGATTTCTGATACCTCAATGATTCTCCCACATTGGAATAAAAAGGAGTTCATGGATTATACAGGAAGAACGTGTCCAGATACACACGAAACCTTAACCGAATGGATTCAGAATACATGGAAGGAGCGAAGGAATAATCAGAAGCATACTTTTGGGATTGTGTATAGAAAAACCGGCTTTCTGGTAGGTTATATCTCTGTAAACATAAAGAATCATATTAGTAGACGAGCAGGTCTTAGTATAGGAATTTTTCTCCCCGAAATGCGAGATCAAGGCTTGGGAACAGAGGCGTTAACCCTAATTCTAGAGTATTGCTTTAATACATTGAACCTCCTAAGCTTAGAGCTCAACGTCTTCACAAATAATCCACGAGCCATTGCATGTTACACTAAACTTGGCTTTCACAAAATTGGTGTACGTAGAAAGGCTGATTTCGTAAATGATGTGTTTTTAGATGATCTCATGATGGACTTATTAATTGAAGAATGGAAGATTGAAAATACGGGAGAAACATAAGCTCAATTTTTAGATATAAAATAGAAAAAAGAATGTATCAGAATTTCGGTGCAAAGGTTTATTAAACAGAATAAGGACCGTCCCTTTTTGTGTGTCGCACGAAAAGTGCGCCATATCAAAAAGGTGAAATTAAATTATGAAATCTAGAAAAGTTTTATCTAGTCTCGTGCTTTTAATTTTTTCCGTTGGATTCCTAGCTGCTACGCAAACTCTTATAATTCAAGCAGCAGGAGGACAAGTCGTTATTGGTACAACTGATTCAATTGACGATTTAGACCCCGCAGATGCTTATGACTATTTCTCGTCTAACATCCTCGTCCAACTTACGCACGGACTTATGCAAATGCCCGTTGATTCAACAGATGCCACAAAAGGCCCCATAGTTGAATCGTATACAGTCAGTCCCGATGCAATGGAATTCACTTTTACTCTGAAAGCTGATGTACTATTTAGTGATGGTACTGCATTCAACGCTACAGCGATGAAATGGAATATTGATCGTGTGCTAGCCAACCCTACAGGTGAACCAGCATTCCTTTTGACTGATGTAATTAATCGAACTGAAGTAGTTGATGAAAGTACATTTAAAGTCTATTTACAGTTCCCAGACGCAACTTTCTTACAAAGATTAACCTACACTGTCGCATGGCCTGTAAGTACTATTTCTTTGCCGTATGATGAATTATCAGGAACTCCTGATATGATTCCAGCCGGTTTAGGTCCATACAAAGTAGATACTTGGACAAAAGGGACAGAAATTATTCTTGTTCCAAATGAACACTACTTTGGAGATGCTCCAGAAAATGATAAGGTTGTAGTAAAATTCTACACTGATGCTAGTACAATGCTTGCAGCTCTAGAAAGTGGAGAAATTGATGTTGCACATCGAGTATTTGGCCCTGATGAAATGGATTCGATCATGGCAAATGAAGATCTTGAATATGGTTCAAAATCGTCTGCAGGAATTCGTTATATCCTTATCAACGTTGATATGTATGATGATGTGAATGTTCGTCAAGCTCTTGCAGCAGCAATCAACAGAACAGAAATTGTTGATACAGTATTCGATAACTTCAATACTGAACTGTACAGTATGGTACCAGATATATTCTCCAGTCACGTCGATGCATTTGATGCTGGACCTGATCAAGCATTAGTTGCTACCAAAATGGAAGCATCTGGTTATGTGAAGGATACAAACAAGTTTGATATCGAATTATGGTATACCCCCACTCACTATGGAGATACTGAAGACGATGTCGCTTTGCTTCTCGAAACCCAATTCGAAGACACTGGATTCTTTGATGTAACAGTTAGCCAAACTGAATGGTCTCAATACCTCGATCAGAGACAAACCATGGGATTCTATCTGCTAGGTTGGTGGTTTGACTATCCCGATCCAAGCAATTATGTCGATCCCTTTGTCGGATCAGGTGCAGTAAGCTTCGGTACAAATTATTCAACCACTGCGATGGATGGATATATTGACACGATGCTGACTGATCCAGATGCTGCAGACAGAGCTACGGCCACCGAGAATGCCCAAGAACTTATGGCAACTGATGTACCTTTAATTCCCCTATTTACCATGCTCTCACAATTTTCAGCATGGCAACCAGGTGTTGAAGGTGTAGTGCTGGAACCATCCGAGAACCTCCATTATAATTCAATCTATGTTGGAAGTAAAGGAGCTCCTGGATTTGATTTCCTTCCCGCAGTTATAGCCATCTTTTCCGCAGGCTTTGCAATCTCAATCCTTAAAAGAAGAAAATAGTTTAGTTTAGTTGAACTAGCTATTTACCTTTTTTCTTTTTTTTTATCTCCCCACATAAGTAATTAAATTTCTGTTATCCAAGATAGTAAATTAGGATATGTTTTTTTCTTTTCAACCATATTAAATTTACTGGAATTTTCTTAGCGAATTTTTACTAAAGTATAGTTAAGAGTAATTTGCAGACATCCGAGTTTTTTATATATGAATTCTCGAAAGCTGCGAATGAATCAATTTCTGAAAATATTGCCTAATTTTCAAGATTGATATCAGGAATCTACCTTTAAATTTGTATAAATAATTGTCAAAAGAAGGAAAAATATTATGGGCTCATTAACTAGATTTGTAGCAACGCGAATAGTCCTTTTAGTTCCGATGATATGGTTATTAGTCACAATTGTATTCTTTTTGTTAAGAGTTCTTCCAGGAGCTAATCCTGCTCTTGTTATGAATCCCAAATTAACAGCAGCCCAAGTTGAAGCAATTTCTGAAAGTCTTGGATTAGAACAACCACTTTTTGATCAGTATCTTGACTTTTTGTGGGATTCAATAACATTTGATCTTGGTGTTTCGTATAGAACTAATATTGAAATTACTGAAGAACTACTACTCGCTTTTGGACCAACGCTCATGTTAGCGACTTTTGGAATATTAATCGGGGTTCCATTAGGCATATTCATGGGTGGAGTCGCAGGAGCAAATCGTGAAGGATATAAGGATCATGCAATCAGACTTTTTACAATTGGAATATATTCTATTCCAATCTTTTTAGTTGGTATATTCCTACAAATGTTCTTTTCCTTTTTTATTCCTGATTTATTTCGTGGAAATGATACAATCTATTATGGGTTAAAGGAATTATTTCCTCCTGTTTCATTGATGGATGCTGGAAACACTGGAGAATTCCCTCATGTTACCAAAGTATGGTTAATTGACACAATATTAGCGCTCCGATTCGACTTAACTCTCGATTTGTTAACTCATTTAATGATGCCGAGTCTGGCTCTTGGAATGCTAATTGCTGGGGTGATAGCTCGTCAAGTTCGGACAAATATGATTTTTCATTTAGAACAAGACTATGTACACTTCGCACGATCTCGTGGTATACCAGAAAAGACGGTAAAATATAGATACGCCTTAAAAAATTCTGTAGTGCCAGTAATCGGATTAATTAGCCTACAATTCGCTCTATTGCTTGCTGGAGCGATTTTAACTGAAACAACCTTTAATATCCCAGGATTAGGAAGGTATCTTTTCCAAGCATTACAGGAAAAGGATTTTCCAGCTGTTCAAGGAGTAATGGTAGTTTTTGTCATTATTGTCAGCATTGTTAGTGTGGTCGGTGATGTTTTGTATGCATTACTAGATCCTAGAATAACCTATTAATGCACAGGAAGGATGAGAATTGGATCTAAAGATACAAGAAAGTACTAGTTTAGTTGACCTAAAAAGAATATTTCAGAGGGTGTTCTCGTTTATTCGGGAAAACAAATCTTTGTCAGTGGGAGTCTTTACTCTAGGAATAATCATTATTATGGCACTTTTTGCTGACTGGATAGCTCCATATGGATATGCAGATAGAGTTGGTGGCCGTTATGATCCCCCTAATCAAGATTACTTATTTGGCACAACTTTACTTGGGTATGACGTCTTTTCACGGATCATCTATGGTTCCCAAGTTGCACTGATTATTGCCTTTTCTAGCACAATTTTAGCTTTAAGTTTAGGTGTTCCACTTGGAATAATTTCAGGTTATTTTGGAGGAAAAATTGATCGCCTTCTAACTTTGATTGCTGATTCAATTTACTCCTTTCCTTCATTATTGTTAGCGATAACATTAGCGATTTATCTTTCTGTCTTCGGTATCCTAAAAGTTGTAGCTGCAGTAGCTGTGGCGGTATCTGTAGTTTACATCCCAACCTATTTCCGTGTGGTACGGGGCCAGGTTTTACAAATTAAAGAAGAGGGATATGTAAGAGCAGCTAGATCAATGGGGGCTGGTCGACTAACAATTCTAATACGGTATGTTGCGCCTAACGTTTTAGCTTCAACTATAGCGATTATTCCTTTCAATATGACCGATGCTATTCTTACGAACGCAGGATTAGCCTTCCTAGGATTGGGTATTACACCTCCAACAGCAGATTGGGGGTACGACGTATACGATGCACGATCACTCGTAAAGGTTCGAGCGTATCCGTGGTTGATCCTATTTCCAGGATTAATGATTTTTCTTCTTTCATTTTCTTTATCACTAATTGGAGATGCCCTAAATGACAAGTTCAATCCCATTATCAGTCAAAAAAATGGAAAATAATGACGAAAAGCCTTTATTGGAGATTAACAATTTAACTGTTGAATATCCAATCAAAGAAGGTAATGTCCGTGCTGTAGACAATGTTTCCCTCTCCCTAAAGAGAGGAGAAGTTCTCGGTCTTGTTGGTGAATCAGGATGTGGAAAGAGTACTTTAGGGTTTACGATCTTACGGTTACTTAAAGGAGGAACGGTGAGATCTGGAGAGATCAACTTTGATGGAAAAGACTTAGTCTCAAAAACGGAAGAAGTTATGCAAAAACTAAGAGGCCCTGAGCTATCGATGATATTTCAAGCTTCACAAAATGCACTCAATCCATTACAGAAGGTCTCTAATCATTTTATTGACACTTTGAAGAATCAAGGACGCTGGGATGATAATGCATGGAATTCAGTTCTTACATTACTTAATCGGTTAGAGATTCCAGAATCACGCTTGAAAGACTATCCATTTCAATTTTCTGGAGGAATGCAACAACGAATTGTTATTGCGTTAACTCTGATTCTAAACCCTAAACTCATTATTGCTGACGAACCTACGACAGCACTAGATGTTCTGGTTCAAGCTCGTCTTCTAGAAATTCTCAAAGAAATTATTAAAGAGTATAATTTGACGGTTGTATATATAACTCATGATTTAGGTGTGGTCGCCGAAATAACAAATAGAGTAGCGATTATGTATGCTGGTCAGCTATTAGAAATTGGCGATACCGATACAATTTTTCTTAATGCTTCTCATCCATATACACAGGCGCTTATTGACGCAATCCCAAATGTGAAAGATGAAGCAAGGAAGAAGATGAGCTTCATTCCGGGTCATCCTCCTGATCTGAGAAATCCTCCTTTAGCATGTTGTTTTGTCGACAGATGCCC